>CALFMA010000025.1 GCA_937880065.1 uncultured Ruminococcus sp. | reverse complement strand
AACGGGAATGAATGGGAACATAATAAAGTTTTCTATCCTAAAAACTGCGATGAAATTGAAGATTAAAGAAAAACGCCTCCTATACAGAAGACGTTTTCACGTATTATTTGATTCAATTATTGAAGCGATGTAATAATCAAACCGTTAAGCCTGCTGTCCCCTTTTGAGAAAGCAGTATTAAGGCATTTTTAATTCGGTTTCTTTCTTTTTATCCTGATTATTCATAGAATTAACCTTATGACTCAATAAACACCTTAACAAGACCTTGATGCTTTTCCTCAAGATCTTTCTTGATAGCAGCAGGATTTCTCAGAATAGTGTCAGGATCATACACAAAGCAGTATATTCTCTCACAGTCAGGGTGCTTCTGATATTTTTCTATATCGATTATAAGCTCCTCACTAAGCCTTTTATCCGTCATAGAGTCACGGGTTTTCTTTACTTCTATAACAGTTTTTATCTCAGGAATAACAAAGTCAATTCTTACTGAACTACCTGCATATGATGGCGTCCATTCTTCGGGACGGATATCATCATAATACAACGAAAGCAATGAATGCAGTAAATCCTGTACATCATATTCATCTGTGATTTTTATCGTATCACGTCCGTTATACCTTCTTGACAGTTGTACTGCCACTTTTCTGAAACGCATAAAGATACGTTCAATATCTTTTTCAGTATCATTATTATCACATGTATTGTCATTTTCTTCGGATAGTTCCAATAGGTAGTCTTGAAAAATTTCTTTTACTGTATACAAATCTTTACGACATTTTTGTTCAAACTGATATCGTTCTGTTCCTCCTGCATAGACTCGAAGTGTGAAGCTCATTTTTGTAAATTCAGTATATTCAAGGCTATCTGCTCCATATTGCTTATGAAGAAAGCGTAGAGTTTTGTTGTACCACTTTTGAAATTCAGAGTCGTTGCGAATAACTCTATGTTCAATAAGAACATCTATTTCATTTATTATTTCTTTTAGCTTTTCAATACCAGACATTCAATTCTCCTTTTTGTTAAGCTTTCTAATTTTGACAGTAGATGTCCATCTTTCTGGATTAAAACATATTACAAATAGTGTGCATTTACTTGTTCAGCTTTTTCCTTAATTCATTCAACTTATCTTCTTTTTCATTTTGAGTTATCTGTTCATCAAGAACGAGCTCAATAGCGTACTTCAAATATGGAAAAATCTCCATTGATTCTTGTTCTGATAACTCATGAACGCCTTTGCTGAGCCACCCATAAATCTTGTTTTTTACATCTGATAATTCGTCAGGAATTATTTTCGTCCCAAGTGCTTCTAAGTATTCTATTTTCTCATTAAAACGCCTTTTGTTATATTCCTCTTCATTCCATTTTGGCATTGAGGAACACTTATCTTGAGCATTTTTTATAAGCGTTTCAAATATGCGTCTAAGATATAAAAGTGAACCACACCCAACGCCAGAGGCATACAAACCTAAAGCCATAGAAAAATTTCGAAAACTTTCTTTTGAAAGGATATTTTTATATTTTTCAATATCAAACATCTGTAGATCCGCCATAGACGGTTCCTGACCAAACTTTTCAAGGACGAGGCAATATTTCAATTTCTCATACTCTTCTGAATCCTCCTGCTTCTTACAAACATCCTTTGCCTTGTGAATAGTGTAGTAAGCGGTGACATGGTGATTTTTATTTAATGCACATACAAAATCACGTCTTATTTCTGAAAAAAACTGACTTATTCCTTCAACACAGTATAAAGCAGCCAAAGTAGTGGGGGGATTACAATCTCTTGATTCCTCAAATAATTCTATTTTATCTTTACAAGCAGAATAATGTGGATTAAAACTGTTATTAGGATAATTGCCTTGATTGATTGAATGAACAATAGTCAATCCTTCCAAATCGGTACTATCTTGTGAGGATATAATATCATGGCGTTGAGGATTTAAAGAAATACATGGTGAAAAAGCCTGTTCTTTTTTGCATTCAGCGCACGGAAGCATAATACTTTCATTAAATAATAGAAATCTATGCAAAGCTTTAACATCATCGCTAACTTCTGCATTATACCAGAAACGGTAATCATCATATCCTACTAATTCTGAACGAGCGTATGTCGATTTCATATCATGTGTATCAATCAACACTCCCTCATATAATCCAAGATCGGTTATAAGCCTTTCGGGAGTGAAGTTTTTATCCTCATCATATAGATAGTCGGATATATGCTTCATCTTGGAAAGCTGATTAAGTGAATAATGTCTCATAATAATTCTCCTTTTAATTGTTTATTTGTTTTAACACCCTTTCCAACACATCAGCAATGCGTTCATCTTCTGCATCCTCGTCATCATCGTTTAAAGTCTGTCCTGTCATAACTGCAAACAGCTTCTGTATTGTGGAAATAACAATGTCACCCTTTAGATCATCTTCACGTCTGAGTCTTTTTATATCATAAAGAGCATTCATTTCCTTTTTGTTTTCAGTCATACTGAACTGGCTGAACTCGCTCTCTGTTTGACGTGCAAGGTTATTTCTGTCTACAAGGAAAAGTATTCGCTTGGTAGATGTATAATTAAGCAGACGATAGCTTGCGAGACAGGCGAGGTAGGTTTTGCCGCTGCCCGTAGCAAGAACAGCAAGATTCTTTTTCTGTCCACTCTTTATGGACTTTTCAAAATTAAGTTCGGCGTTATGTTGGCAATCTCTGAGAGTCTGTTTCTCCAACTTAGGCAGCGCACCGTACTCAGAAGAACGCTTAATAAGACGAAGCATTTCCTTTGGGGTGTGGAAAGAATCAATTTCTGCATATTCTTCCTCATCTGACAAAAGATTCTTAAAAAGTATCTTCTCGCCGTTGGATATATATACAAGCGGAATAAAGCTATTTTCCCATAATCCGTACCATGAAAGAGGTGTACGGGCATAATTCTCCGCTTGGGATTCAACATCTTTTCCAAGCGGATTATCTGCTCTCTTTGCCTCCAGAACAGCGATTGCCTTATTATCTATAAAAAACAGATAGTCGCTCTCCTTATTGCCTTGCGTAAGAGCTTCTCTGATAGCAGATGTAGTTTGTGGAACATACTCGTCCCTGTCTACAATATACCAGCCAGCTTTACTGAGTTTTTCATCAATTTTAACACGAGCTTTTTCTTCTGGGAGCATAACTAAACCACCTTTCGGGAGATACTATATTTAGTTAATTATAGCATATTTCTACAAAAAATACAATAGTGGAAAAGTCGATATTTTAAAAATAATCTGTAAAAAAGATTGAATAGGGATTTTGATTTCGAAGACCATGTGTTATATAGCTCAAAAATTCATTATGCTTATAAATCGGGGTGATTTGCCCCGATTTTTCCATAAATTATTGATTTTACATTTAAGATATGCTATAATAGAAATTAATAAAACAAGATTGAAAGAAATTTGATTTTTATCAACGTCCAAGTGTAATTAAATGAAAATTACTTGCTTGAAACAGGTATGGTTATAGTTATTAACAAATAAAAAAACCTGCTTCTTACGAAACAGGTAAAAAACTAACGGGCGGAATCGGACCGCCGTAATTGCACGGCTCTGTTAGCAGAAATGCCAAAGCATCTTTGCAGGTGAGCTTACGTTTTTCCACTAAACTACGTTGTTTTTTTATGTGATATCTCGTTTCGTGAACTCGGTTTCACAGGTATATTTTATCACAAATAGAATGAATTGTCAAGGGAGAATTATTATGAAAATGACACTTGAAGAAGCTGAAAAGGAATATTCGTTCAGACAAAAGCATGGAAAGATACATATAAAGAAATATAAAGGTGAAGGCGGAAAAGTAATTATTCCGCAGTATATTGATGAAATGCCTGTAACAAAGATTGAAGCCTGGGCATTTTCAAGTTCTGATATTACTGAAATTGTAATATCAGATACCATAAAATTCATAGGTAATTCTGCGTTTATATACTGCAAATTGCTAAAGAAAGTCACTTTCTGTGCAAGAACATATATTGAGGGTGGTGCGTTTTTACTTTCCGGACTTGAAGAAATATCAGGTCTTGAATATATAAAAGGTAATTCTCTTGATATATCTTCTTTTACTAATACTCCGTTTTTCGAGAAAAATGACACATTCATTATTGGCGACAAGTTACTGTGGTGTCGTATAAAATCGGAGGTTTATGTTGTTCCACCGTACATAAAAACGATTGGTTATCTTGCGTTTCGTCATTCTAAAATCAAAGAAGTTGTTCTGCCGGATGGATTGATTGAAATAAGAAATCTTGCTTTTTTTGATTCGGAGTTAGAAAGGATAAACATTCCCGATACTGTAAAAAAAGTCGGTGGTGGGGCTTTTTCATGCTGCTCCTTAAAAGAAATAAGGCTTCCAAAGGATTTTGGAAAAAATGACGGTTGGAGTAGCTATCTTGGGTTAACAATACCTGTTATCAATGATACGCAGGTTATTGTTGATAACGCTGATGATGTTTTGATATACAAAGATGTCAGCTGCATATCCTGCCATAATACTGCTTATTATGGAATTTATCATAGAGAAAAACAGATTTTCCCTCAACGTTTGGAATATTTAAAAAATGCAGAACTGCTTTCAAATGCATTTGTTAATGTATTCAAAAACGATACATTCAAAATAGGAAATGAAAAGAAAGTCTTTGGATATAATCTGATATTTATTTCGCAGTATAAAGACGGCAGAAGAAGATTTCAATTTATTTTTGACTTGGAAGATAACTATGCCGAAGTGCTTATGTATTTCCCAATGATGCCTTTCAGAAACGGTAAAAATCCGCATCCGGAGCTTATTGATTTTTATAATGACTGCCTTGTAAATGATTGTGAAGGTAGATTCTTTGATTTTGATAAGTATGACGGTTACATTCTTGAGCAGGAAATACCATTCAGAATAAAAGCAGAAATAGCATATAAACGATGTACAAGCAATTACAGACTTTCTGAATCTGCGGTTACAGGATACAGGAACTATTTTCAATATCACATAAGAAAGCTTGAACGATTATTGCAAAAGCAAGAATATGGCAAGATAAAAGAATTTTTTGATATATTCCTTTCCGACAAATAAATTACTATAGAAAAGAGGCGTATTGATCTTATGAAAGAACAGCTTAAAGAATCAATAATGCAAACAATTGCATCGTGGGATGAGGCAGATATATATGTAGTTTCTCTGTATGTTTATGATGATAATGATGATCCCTGCCGTCCTACTGTTACAGTTGGATATAACACGGAATCATATTTAAATGAACAAATTGAATATGCTTCTGATGAGGAAGAAGCACGCTGGAACTATGCGTTTTGGTTACAGAATGAAGAATTTGTGTTTGGCAAAGATGATACAGCCGATGTTGTACGCCAATGGATAATTGACAGCGGCTTTGCCTATTGTCAGGTATGCGATACGACGCCTGTAGAATATGAATCGGAAATAACAAAAGCATTTGTAGAATTGCTTGTTGTAATTGTAAGAGAACTTCATAATTCCGGTTTTATCAAAGAAACATTTGGGCGTGAAATACCTGTACTTATACACGAACTGGAATATTATTATGAGATAGGCGAGCAGAATATACGAGCCAATGGCGTTGAACTTGCCGGAGAATTTGCAGGGTTCTGCGGATATATTAATTAAAAAGCATTTATGGAGGAAAAAACAAATGACCGCAATTGAAAACATGCTTACAAGAAGAAGCGTAAGAGCCTATAAGTCGGATATGGTACCAAAGGAGATTATCAAGAAGATAGCCGAGGCAGGTACATATGCCGCAACAGGAATGAACAGACAGTCACCTATAATTATAGCTGTCACAAACAAGGAGCTTCGTGACAGACTTTCTGCAATGAATGCAAGAATTATGGGAACTGATGCAGATCTTTTTTACGGTGCACCGGTTGTACTTATAGTACTTGCTGATAAATCTATGCCTACCTACCTTTACGACGGTAGTCTTGTTATGGGAAATCTCATGCTTGCCGCTCACGCTTACGGAGTTGACAGCTGCTGGATTCATCGTGCAAAGGAAGAATTTGAAACTGCCGAGGGTAAAGAAATTCTCGCTTCACTTGGTATTACAGGGGATTACGAGGGTATCGGTCACTGCATTTTAGGTTATGCACAGACAGAGCCTGCTCCTGCATCACCGAGAAAAGAAAACTATGTCTATTTTGTAGAATAACATTTGCGTCGGGGCTTTATGCCCCGATTTTTCTTAAAAATATTGATTTTGAAGTTTAGATATGATATAATGAGTTAAACAATATTTAAATTTTGCGAGGGGCAAAAATTACAATGAACAAAGCGAAGATAACTATATTAAGACGAACAGAAAACGGAATAATTATATTAGTAACAGGTGCAAAAGCAGCATTGAAATGTCAGCGACTTTCAAAAGAGGAAAATAAGGATGACATGACTATACCAATGGTGATGACGCTTAATGAAATTCCTATAGTGCAGATGTCGCCAAGTTATTGCCCGACTTGCTGTGGATTACTTGCAGCAGGGTATGGGATTGATAATGCAAATTGTTCGGATCTGCTTGAAATTTCCGATTATATCAACGGTGGTTTTACAGATTTGGAAAGCTTAATCGAGGTGATAAAACCGTTAATCGGGCTTTTTAAGGACGGAGTATATCTTATCAGAGATACAAAAACATTTCCTACAGACGGCGAGGGTAATTTCTTCTGGGATGTTTCAAATAAGCTTGAATATTACGATGCTTTCACAGATGCATATTACATTTCAGAGCTTTATGAAATGGCAAATATCGACGGTGTATTTCTTTATCCAACTCAATCTCCCGACAAATATGATGAGAGTCGTGTTCAGCATTATATGGAAATGTTCAGCCAATCGGAAAATACTCCTCGTGCTATAGCGTATAACGCTATGAGTGGAATGAGTGCTTTGCTTGACGGACATCATAAAGCTTGTGCTGCTGCAAGATTACATAAGCCTCTTGATACAATAATGATTACACCTGGTAGATTAGGTGGAAGACTTGAAAATTTATATTTTGGTTTCGGCTATTGTGATGAAAATATGCGGATTAATCTTAATGAAATCAAAGGCATAGCAAAGGTATTGTGTATGAAAATTATAAAAAATATAATATCTAAAAACAATACCAATCCCGTATATAACGCAGAGTTAGGCGAAGGAAGATTTATTGAGCGTGAGTGGGAGGATTTCTACAAAGAGAGCGTAAAATTTTATCCCACAGCAGAGCAATATGCGGCAGAATCAGTTTTAAGATATGATAAAGTTGCTGATATGACAGAAGATGAGATTTATAAGCATATTCTTAAACAGGAGAATCCCGGATATTACGCCCAGATGCTTATGCATTTCCTATATCGTCATAATCTGAAACAAATTGAGCCTATCTTAAAGAAATTCGTGAATTTGCCTGTAAGTGTTGAAACACAGCAGGTGATAGGTACGGCGTTAAAATATCTGATTAATTTCAAAAGCAAAGAAACAGAAGAACTATGTATGAAATTCGTAATAGAAGACACAGAGTACCTTGCTGACATTGCCAAGGATTATTGGGAAGATGTAGAAGAATCTTAGAAGGTTTTGTTTCAGGAGCAATATTTTGATTCTGAAATAATTATGGGTTGATTGAATATGAAAATTTTTATAGACGCAGACGGCTGTCCTGTAACAGATATTGCTGTAAAAACAGCGGTAAAACACGGTGTAAAATGTACAATAATTTGCGATACAGCACACAGCATATATCGTGACGGAGCAGAAACAATAATTGTCAGCAAAGGAGCTGACTGCGTAGATTTTCGGCTTGTTAATCTTATAAGCGAGGGAGATATAGCCGTAACTCAGGATTATGGTTTAGCGGCAATGTGCCTTAGCAAAAAGGCAATTGTATTAAATCAGGACGGGAAAAGATATACCGAGTGCAATATACAAGGGCTTCTCGAATTTCGTGCAATATCAGCAAAAATACGCAGAAGCGGTGGACGTACCAAGGGTTTGCCTAAACGTACAGAACAGCAAAATCGTGATTTTGAAAATGCGTTGATTGCTGTAATAATAGGACAAAATTAGAAAAATATGCATAATACTGAAAAATCAACATCATAAAATATGCATTATTTTAATTTTTCAATATCCTATTTTATGCATAACCCTTGATTTTGGCTGGTAAATATAATATTGAAAGTGAGGGTTTATTATGCTTAAAAGAAACATGTATGACATACTTCTGGAATTGAAGAAGAATAAAGGAACAAAATATCTGCTGATAAAAGGCGTAAGACAGGTTGGGATGACGTATCTTATAAGCTTATCAGTGCAATATAGGGCTTAATGAAACGAAATTATCACTGCCACATTATCTTGCTATGTTAATATAACATAGTAAATATACTTGGTGAGTTTATAAATAGAGGTGAAACAAATGCGGATATTGATTGCAGAAGACGAACGAGATCTGAATTCAATCATTACTAAAAAGCTTTCTGCAGACGGGTATTCTGTGGACAGTTGCTTTGACGGAAACGAGGCTATTGAATATCTTGATGCTGCTGAATATGATGCGGTAATTCTTGATATAATGATGCCTCATACCGACGGCTTCGGTGTGTTAAGTCACATTAGAAAACAAGGAAAAAACACGCCTGTACTTTTCCTTACTGCAAGGGATTCCATTGCTGATAAGGTTAAGGGACTTGACAGCGGTGCAAATGACTATCTTGTGAAACCGTTTTCATTTGAAGAACTTATGGCACGTATCAGAGCAATGACACGCAAAACCTTTGGAATGACCGATAATATTCTGCAGGTAGCTGATCTTATTATGGATACAGGTTCCCGAACTGTAAGACGGGGAGAGCAGGAAATAGAGCTTTCTGCAAAGGAATACAAGCTTCTTGCGTATCTTATGCGTAATCGGGGAATTGTACTCTCCCGTGAAAAAATTGAAAACCATATATGGAATTTTGAATATGAGGGCGGTACAAATGTAGTTGATGTTTACATCAGCTATCTACGCAAGAAAATAGACGGGAACTCAGCAAATAAGCTTATTCACACGGTTCGTGGAAGCGGCTATGTAATAAAGGAAAAGGTATGAAGAATATTTCAATCAGATTAAAGATAACAGCGTGGTTTTCAGCGATTATGATATTAATTGTTGCGGCAACTTTTGGTGTTATTTTGTGGGTTGACTACTCTGTTATACAGAAAACTATTCAGGATAATCTCATCGAAACAGTTGAGGACAATGTAGATGAAATTGAATATTTTGAAGATGTTGACTCTAACGAAAGCGACCATAACGCAGATCAGTATATTGTTTATGAGAACGGTCATCTTGAAATTGACGATGATTTTCTTGACAAAGTAAACGGAATCTCAACTGCTCTTTATACGGAAACAGGTAAGCTTCTCTATGGCGAAAACTTGATTCCAAATGAAACATCCAAACTCGTTTTTTCTGACCGTAAAGTGCAGAAGGTTGAAGCGGAAGGTGTGAAATACTACGTTTTTGATTGTGCACTTTCCTCTGACGGCACAGCGGGCTTATGGCTCAGAGGAATTGTTTCGGAAGATCAGGGAACACAACAACTTGCGTCAATTGTACGTATTTCAGCATTTGCACTTCCTGCATTGTTGTTGCTTGCTGTTATAGGAGGCTACTGGATTGCCTCACGGGCATTGAAGCCTGTACACAAAATTGCAGAGGCTGCTTCGCAGATTAATCAAGGAAAAGATCTGAGTAAGCGTATAGATATAGGAAGCGGCTCAGACGAGCTTCACGAGCTGACTGATGTTTTCAACGATATGTTCAGCCGTCTGGATGAGGCTTTCAAGGCTGAGCAGCAGTTTACCTCGGATGCTTCCCATGAACTCCGTACACCTATGTCGGTTATCATGGCACAATGTGAATATACTCTTGAAGAAACGAGGACACCCGAAGAATATACAGATGCACTGACAGTTATCAGACGACAAGGCGGAAAAATGACACGTCTGATTGATGATATGCTTTGTTTTGCACGTCTTGAGAGAAATCATAGCAGCTATTCTAAGGAAAAGCTGAACTTCAGTAGCATTGTAGAAGATGTATGCGAGGATATGGCTTTGCTTCGGGATAAAAATATTACTCTCACAAAGAAAATTGAGCCTGATATCTCAATCAGCGGAAATCAGATGCTTCTTTCACGTCTGCTGGTGAATTTAATTAGCAATGCCTATCGGTACGGAAAAGAAAACGGCAATATTGAGGTGTGTTTAAATAATAATAACGGCATTGTGCTGAGCGTAATCGATGACGGAATCGGTATTCCTGCCGACCGTCAGAAGCAGATTTTTGAACGCTTTTACAGAGGAGATAGCGCAAGAAGCTCTGAGGGTACGGGACTTGGACTTGCAATGGTCAAAGAGATAGCGGAATATCACAACGGCAAAGTTGAGGTTGCTTCTGAGGTAGGAAATGGCAGTACTTTTTCTATAATTTTTAAAATTTGAAAATTATCATAAATTCTAATGTTCCTTTAATGTTTGGATATTATACTATAATTACAGTAAGGAAAACAAACACTTTACCCGAATATTGAAAGGAGAGAATTCTATGAAAAAATTCTTTAATACTCCCAAAAAAGCAGTTATCTCTACTCTGTGCATTACTGCTGTTGTTTTAGGAACAGTTGTTACCGTTCCGGCAGTTATATTGAAAAATTCACTTGTCGGAAAAGATAATGCTGAAAAAGCTGCTCTCAGCGATGCAGGTCTTAATGTTTCACAGGTATCTGCTTTACGTTCCGAACTTGATTTCGAGGACGGCATATTCCGTTATGAGGTTGATTTTTACAGCAATGGTACTGAATATGAATATCTGATTCTTGCGAAAGATGGAGATATTTTATCAAGAGATACAGATGGTCAACCGCTTACAAATATATCCGCAGAAAATGAAAGCTCATATAAACGAACTTCTGACAATGACAAAAAAACGAAACTGTTTCTCAACAACCCAAGGTGCGTGAGGATGCAGCCGAGACTGTTCAAGATACGATAATATCTCTTGATGAGGCAAAAAAAGCGGCACTTTCAGATGCAGGACTTGAAGAAAATGCAGTTACGTTTACAAAAACCAAGCTTGACTGCGAGAACCGCAGGCAAGTTTATGATATCGAGTTTTATTCCGCTGATACAGAGTATGATTATGAAATTAACGCAGTTGACGGAACAATAAGAGAACGTAATACTTATATTTTCCGCATTCAGACTGACAATTCATCAGCAGAAGTGAATTCTGCTGAAAAATACATCGGTATTGATACAGCAAAAGAAATTGCGTTAAATCATGCAGGACTAACAGTAGATAATGTAAGCTTCTCAAAGGCAAAACTTGAAAACGATGATAGAAGTTCTGAGTATGATATCGACTTTTATTACGGAACTATTGAATACGAGTATACTATTGATGCGGTAAATGGAGACGTTCTGGAATTCAGTTCAGAACATCACTAATGTCTGAAATTGCTACAATGTTTATATTAGTTGAAGTTGCTATTACAGCCTATAATTAAAATTGGGGTGTACCTCCTTGAAATATATGGTTGGATGTGGTATAATAGATAGTAAATAAGAACAAATCAAATTAAATTCAGTCATCGGAGCGTGAGTACAGTGCTATACTATTTTACTACATTTATATTCATTGCTTTTTCTCTCATTTTTTACATACAATTTAGGTCTATTATTCCTGAGTATCTTAGACGAAAATTCAAAATCGGGAAAAGTATGATGAAGAAAATCGAAAAAATTTTGCGAAACAAGAAACTTGATCAACTTTGGTATACAGAACAGCATAAAAAATATAATCTTGGATATATATACCATATCAATAAAATGTATACAACACTTGTCGCTGTTGCGACTACTATTCATATTGCTTTAGGATGGCATAAGGTATTTGCTTTGATTTTCTGCTTTCTCTTTTGTGTTTCTTCTATTTTTCTTACATTTTTAAGTGTATTTGCTAACATAGAATACCTAAAAAGCGAATTTGGTTCTGCTTTAATTTTTGTGGGTATAAATAAAAGAAAAGGAATAGATTCAATTTTATTCATCCCATGTGAGGTTGGAATGATATTCGTGGCAGCTTATACACAAATTAAGATGATGATAGATTGTTTTTGGTAAATATGCTTTTAATGCATAATTTTGTAATTCAGGGACTGTCCGCACAGTCCCTTTTTTACGTCTTTAAAGCATTTTTCGTTTGCCTGTAAATCTCCAGCCGTGATTGTGCTTTCGGACTCTTATTAGT
>CALFMA010000024.1 GCA_937880065.1 uncultured Ruminococcus sp. | reverse complement strand
CCAAAGAATAACGGCTACAAGACGCTTTTTCTTGGCATCGCCGGGGGGCTTGGCGGCCTTTACCTTCTTTTCAGAAGCAGTCGTTACCGTACCGTCATCGGCGGAAATGATCTTCTTCTCTTTCTTCTCTGCCATTGTCAGTTCCTCCCTTATTCTCTCAGAGTTCACAATTTCATTAACACTTTCATTATACAGGATTTTCCCAATTACACAATACCCATTTTCCTTGTTTGCGTTCATATCACGTTGACAATTCTCCACCGTACAGATATAATTAGAACAATAAATTTTATAGAAAGTGGAGAAATTACTATGGATATCAATTCTTTGCTTGGTACACTTCTGAGCAGCGACAGTGTTTCCGGTGTCAGCAAGGCTACCAAGGCTGACAACAACGAGGTGGCAAGCGTTCTCAATGCTGCCCTTCCCATGCTCCTGAAGGGTGCAAAAAAGCAGTCTGAGGATAAGGACACTGCCGAGAGCTTTGCCACTGCCCTGCTCTCTCACGGTAAGAAGGATACCTCTAACCTCTCTTCCTTCCTGAAGAACGTGGATCTGGACGACGGCAGCAAGATCATCGGCCACCTGCTGGGCAAGGATGATGACAGCGTCAAGAAAATTGCCAAGTCCTCCGGTGTCAGCACCAAAAAGACCGGCGACATCCTCTCTGCTGCCGCTCCCCTGCTGATGAGCCTGCTGGGTCAGGAGTCTGCCTCCAAGAAGTCTGACAACAATGTGGCGCTGGAGCTTGCCGGTGCCCTGCTGAAGAATGTGGAAACTGCTCAGGTATTTGAAAAGAGCGAGGTTAAGGTTTGGGAATGCCGCAACTGCGGTCATATTGTTGTAGGACTTAAAGCTCCCGAAATATGCCCTGTATGTGCACATCCACAGGCTTACTTTGAAATCCACGCTGAAAATTATTAATCAATAAAACAACACCTCAAAGGCTGAAATGTCTTTGAGGTGTTTTGTGTTAGTATTGGTTTTCTTTTCTTTTTGACTCAATCCATTTAAGGAGTGATTTAGTACCAATATTGGTAGCTTTATATAAACCGTACATTATAACAGATTCAACAATAAGTGTTATAAAGAAGAAAAACCACATATCAGAAGTCTGCTCAAAACCATTCATTAAACGTACAATTACAGTAACTACTACAGGAAATCCCGTTGCCAAAGCAATATAAAACGGCGGTTTTTTATCCCAATTATTACATTTTTTCTCCTCGAAGTCAAGGAACTGTTCAAAAGTAAGTTCAGGTTTACCTTTTTTAGCGTTTCTTTTATTCATCTTTTCAAAGCGATTCATTTCCATTTCTTCCGTATCGTTTTTGACAGTTTCAGAAACTCCTAAAAATTCATTGAAAGTAATGCAGTTTTCTTTCTTGAAGCGTCTTTTATCCTTTGTGATTATGCGATAGAATATAAGATAAACAGCACATATAAGCAATCCAATCCATAAATATGTGTTTTTTGAATCATAGTCTTTGAGCAGAAAACAAACAAATGCAAAGGAAAAGACAATCGTAAAAGCAAAAATGAAATTTGAAATCAGTTTATACTTTTTTATTAGAGTAAACATATATTTTTTTCTGAAATAATTTGCTGCATAGTTAGCTGATATGAATATCAAAACACCGTATAAAAACGGGAATATATCTGTTTTTGAACGATATGTAAAGAAATTTATTTTTTCTCCCTCTGACAGGCTGATTATCATATATATAAGGTCGAAAAGGTTTAACATCAGATACACAACAAAACACGAGTGAACCCCCTCAATAAAATGGAGAATATGAGTTTTTATGCCTTTTTCAGAGCAAAGACTTTTACAGAATTTCTGTAAATCCTTTCCCACTACTTTTTCAACAGGTTTACCCGCTTCCTGTGCGGCAAGAAAGGTATCCATAACCTCGCTGAGGGTTTCCTCTGTCCGCATTTCGTCCATATTACTTGCAGTAACATACTTGCTGATTGTGTTGAATACCTCCATGTATTCCTTGTTGAGTTTTTCGATATACATTTGATGAGAATTAACCATTGGCATTTTCATTTTCCTCCATTTTTGATGAATTGTCGTATAATAAAATATCGGCACTTTTGCTTATTCTGCGGTATCTCTCCCTGAAATCTCCGAGATATTCCGCACCCTCTTGGGTTATGCTGTAATATTTGCGGATTGGACCTAAGGGGGATTTTGCTCTGCGGCATTGTATAAGCCTGTTTTTGTCGAGTCTTGTAAGTACGGGGTAGAGTGTACCCTCGCCAATATCTTCCAAGCCTGCTTTTTCAAGCTCACCAAGTATTTCATAGCCGTAGGTTTCACCCTTTTCAATAACAGCAAGAACACAGCCTTCCAGTATGCCTTTTAAAAGCTGGGCATTATCCATAGTGATTTCCTTTCAAATTTTGTACTACTTGACTTTGTCAAGTAGCTTGAATATATTATATCACACCTACTTGGCTTTGTCAAGTAGTATCTGCAAAAAAATTACACCTCATTGGAAAAATTCTTTGAGGTGTAATTTGTACGGTGTCAGTTTTATTCTTTTTCCGCCTGCTGTTTATTGCAGATTCCAAAGCCAAGACCAAGGAAAATGAAAAGATAAGGTGCGGTGTAGGTTCTTGAACTTCCGAAAAATGCGGAAACGCAGTAAGCGAATGCTGCAGCAAGAGCAGCGATTTCATATTTGCTAAGTTTTTTCTTGTTTTTGAGTCCGTGAATGAATACGGACATAATTGCGGAAAGATAGCATATACCTGCTGGAATTCCGTAAAATGCCGTTAATTGCAGATATTCGTTATGGGTACGCTCAAGCGGTTTTACAGCAAGGAGCCTTTCACGGATACCTTCTGTGCCGTGACCGAAAAATGGTTTTTCAATGATAGATTTAATAGTTTCTTTCCAGAGAGGCCAGCGGCCTGTGCCTGCATATTTTGCATTTTCTTTATCCTGAAAAACGCTTTCAATATCGGAGCCAAAGCGTAAAAAGTTACCGATTACAGTTGGTTCAAATAAGTTGAAAATAAATGAAACTGAAATAAATACTCCAATGAGGAAAAGTGTGTTTTTGTCTATACGCTTGTTAATTAGAGCAAGAACGATTAAAAGGAATAAAAGACCGCCGAAAGTTGAAAGATAGCAGCCAAAAGTATTGTTTTTGAGAAGAATAATTAAATTAACCACGAAAGAAACAAAGCACAGCCACTTTATTATTTTTTTCTTTTCAATGGCAAATAACGCACCGCTGCACATAGCAGCAACCGTAAGATAATAGCCATAATGATTTGGATTATTGAATATTCCCATAATCCATACTTCACCTCCCGGTCGTTTAATTGCAAATGTGTGGGATTCACGGATAAGAGAAATTGCAACGCATATTCCGCTTATCAGAGCAATTGCAATGAACGAATGTATGAGGAATTTTTTGATTTTTTCATTTCCGACAATGCTTGACAGGAAAAAGAAAACAAAATAGTAGGTGAAATACACGAATATGCTTTCATGTCGGTTTGGATGACCATGTATGGCATATTCGTTCCAACCGTTTACTGTTGTGGAAATCAATATAAACACGGACATAATAACAAAAAATGATGTAGGCAGATTTTGTTTTATTATATCCCGAAACTTTATTTTTTCCACATAGCATTTGCCGATATACAGCAGAATAGCTGCAATTCCTAAAATATAGAACGATACCCACATATCACCCAACAGGAAAAGGTAGGGATATGCAATTACTATCATCATAATAACATCAATTAAAGCTGAAAATATGAACATAGCAGTGGGTATTGCGGCGAATGCTTCAATAAAACTCCATGGGAGAAGTTCAAATGCTTCCCTTATAGTTTTTGACTTCATTACGGCTTTTAATTGTGCTTTCATAAAACTGTCTTTCTTTATAATTCGGGTATACCCATTTCAGTATTCGAATCAATTTGATAGTCCTCGAACCTATACTCACGGACGGATTTTTTAGCTTTTTCCATAGCCGCTTCATCGAAAAATGTGAGTTCGAGGGGGATAAAATAAGGGTAGCCCGCATCATTTTTTATGGCGTCGTGATGTTTTTTCAGCGGTTTAAGCAGAATAATATTGAAAACAATAAGCAGTATAGAAACAGTATTCATGGGAACTGCAAAAATTAAAATTCCAATGGCAGTTTTTAAGCCGTATTGTTTTTTTATAAATACAAAATAAATAAAAACGAGAAATATAAGATTAAGGGACAAAACACAGAATGAAATGCTGTTGCTTATTTTATAACAGGGCGATAAAATGTCTGTGTTAAGAAAATCCAGACTGCCAAAGCACAAAGTGAAATAAATAATAGCTATAAATGCAAGACAGTTGAAGATTAAAACTTTCCATAGGTCACGGACATAGATTTCACGCTTTTTTTGCATTTCAAACATATGGTCGTTGAAATCGTGAGCCTCTTTATACATTTTATCAGAAGTTACATTCAGAGAATGAGTGCGGATATTTTCTTCGGTTATGTAATCAAGGTCATCAATTGAAATCTGTTTATTGTAATAGGGGTTGAATTTCATAGCTTTTCCCTCCATTTTTGATATATACATTATAACATGGTGTTCATAATTTGTCAATAGTTTAACGAAAAGCCTTGACATCTGGAAATATTTATGTTATAATAATCGAAATATATTTTCGGAGGTAGATAATTATGCTTATATATAACGGCTTATACTCCGCAGATTTATGTGATACAAAAACTGTAAGAGCAATAACAGAACAGACAATAAACAGCGTATATCCCAAATATTACCCTAAAGGTGCGGTGGGATTTTTCCTCAGCCACCACAATGAGAATAATATAAAAAACGACATTGAAAAGGGTATTGTCTATATTTTATATGAAAATGATAATGCCGTGGGAACTGTTACTGTCAAGGAAAACGAAATATGCCGCCTTTTTGTTTTGCCGCAATTTCAGGGAAAAGGCTATGGCGGCAGACTGCTTGATTTTGCCGAGAAGAAAGCCACTGAAAATTACAGCAAAATTATAATTGACGCATCATTGTCTGCAAAGCCGATTTACCTGAAAAGAGGCTATGTTTTCACGGAATATCACACTATTGAAACGGATAACGGCGATTTTCTGTGCTATGATGTTATGGAGAAAATAATATAATACTTTATTTGAAAAAAATTCAATAAGGAGAAAAATGATGAAAACATTAGAAATTACAGAACAGATTAAAAAACTGCATAATCCTAACAATACGCTTATTATCGGCATTGACGGTTTAGGAGGAGCAGGCAAAAGCACCATTTCAGAGGAACTTTGCAAGCTTTTGAAAGATGAAAAATACAGCGTCACATTAATTCATATAGACGATTTTATTCATCCAAGAGCAGTAAGATACAATGATAATTATGCCGAATGGGAATGTTACTATAATCTCCAATGGCGATATGATTATTTGTTAAATAAGGTTATCGCCCCGCTAAAAAGCAACAGTGATTTTATAACTGAAATCGAGATTTATGATAAGGATAATGATACATATTTCCTCAACAAGATAAACGTATCTGTAGGAAGTATTGTTATAATTGAAGGTGTATTTTTACAAAGAAATGAACTAAAAGACGTGTTTGATTATATGATATATATTGACATTCCCGAAGAAATCCGACTTGACCGAGTTCTTGAACGTGACGGATATATCGGAAATAAAGAGCAGATTAAGGCGAAGTATGACAATCGTTATTTCCCCGCTGAACATCATTATACTGCTGTGTGTTCACCTGCTGAAAATGCAGATTACATCATAAAGGAGTAGTTTATGAAAATAAAATGGCTGTTTTTTGATTTGGGCGGAACGATTTATGACGAAACATTGTCCGATAAAGAACGTGTTGAAAAACTTCTTAAAAAAATCAATTCAGACATAACTTATGATGTGTTTTACAGAGAGATGCAGAGGGCTGCTGCGGAATATGCAGCATCACCATTTACAGCCGCACGAAATAGCTTTGGTATAACTGAAAATGAACCGTATTCAAATAAGAATGAAATGTTGTATCCAAACGTACTTAATGTTATAAAAAAGCTTTCGGTTTCATACAACTTAGGAATTATAGCCAATCAGCCAAAAGAAACATTAGAACGATTGAAAAAAGACGGTCTATACGATTTTTTCAAAATCTGTCTTTTATCTGAATGCGAAAATCTTTCCAAACCAAATGAAAAATTATTTGAAAGAGCATTGAAATTGGCAGATTGTCTGCCAAATGAGACTGTAATGATTGGCGACAGATTGGAAAATGATATTTTTCCTGCAAAAAATATCGGTATGAAAACGGTGAGGATTGTTCAGGGCTTATTCGCTGTTCAGAAGCCATTAAACAGAAACTATATTTCCGATTATGAAATAACTGATATTAGTGAATTACTTAATTCTGGGAGCTGATATAATGCCACACACAGCCACAAAACCATTTGAAACTCCACGCCTTATATGCAGACCGTTTGCTATGGCGGATTGCGGTGATATGCTCCGAAACTGGATAGCCGATGAGGATATTCAGAGCGAATACGGCGAGCCAGTTTATACAACCCTGCCGCAGGTGGAAAAGCTTGTGGGGGAATATGTGGAAAAATACGGCAATGCTGATTTTTACCGCTGGGCAATTATTGAGAAAGACTGCGGCGAATGTATAGGGCAGATTGCCTTTTGCCGTGTATATCCCGACTGCAATACAGCGGAAATTGAGTATTGCATCGGCAAAAAATTCTGGGGCAGGGGATATGCAGGAGAGGCTTTGCAAGGCGTGATTGACTACACATTTAGTAATACGGATTTTACAAAACTTGAAGCATATCACAGAATTGAAAATACAAAATCGGGGAGAGTACTTGAAAAATCGGCTATGGAAATAACCGACAATGTGGAACGATTCCACAGAGAAAATCAGCTGCCCCACGGAGAAGTGTGCTATTGCATAAGGAGAAAATTATGAAAAACTATGTAGTTGAAAATTACGAAAACTACCGTGAGGAGGACAGATTGTCCACCAATAACGCAAGAAGAATTGAATATATCACAACATCAAGAATATTTGACGAGCTTTTTGACGGCAGCAAAAAAATCCTCGATTGTGCCGCAGGAACTGGAATTTATGCCTTTCATCTTGCGGATCAGGGACACGAAGTGACCGCAACAGATATAACTCCCCGCCACGTTGAAATTATGGATAAAATCATTGCAGAAAAGGGATATAACGTGAAAACAGCGGTGCTTGATGCCTGCGATATGAGCATTTACGAGGACGAAAGCTTTGATGTTGTTCTGAATATGGGGCCTTTTTATCATCTGATTGACGAGGAAAAAAGAGTGCAATGTATGAAAGAAAGCCTCCGTGTGCTGAAAAAGGGCGGAATTCTTGCAACGGCATATATTCCAAGATATTATATTTTCCAGTTTATCGCAATGGAGAACGATTATTTCCTTGACGCTGACCTTGCAAAACAGCTGATATCTACGGGAATTCTCCGCCACGATGATGAAAAATGCTTTTGGACTGATACTTATTACTCATCAGTTGATGAAATGGAGCAGCTTTATAAGGAGCATGGTCTGACAGTTACCGACCACTTTGCACAGGACGGCTGCACTCCACAATTCCGTGAAAAGGTTGATCAGTGGAGCAAGGAGCAGTTCAGAATATGGTGCGATTATCACTATTCCGTATGCCGTGAAAAATCAACTCTCGGCAGCAGCAACCACGTTATAATTGTGGGAAAGAAAAACTGATATATCCGCAAAATTTTAAGGGACAGGCGAAAATGAAACGCTTGTCCCTTTAATGTTTGGAGTTATTTGATTACACCCGGTAATGTAAAATAATATGTTTGCAAAAACAATTCAACTGCTTCATCTGCACTGCCATATGCACCATAAAATGCTTGAACTCCATATTGATGCCAATCTTTTGGCTGGCGAGTTTCTAATTTTTCTGACGGGAAACTGCCGCATATCAGATAATTGATTTTATATTTATTCACCAATATGCCTGTCTTTCCACATTGAAAGTTAAGGCTTACAAGTTCTTTTGAAACAATTTTTCCATTATCAACAGTATATATTTTACAATAATTAATATACCCGTCATATGTTTCTATGATGTCTTCGTCTGTCATAGTTACAACCACAGCTATTATCATTTTTTCACCTTCAATACAAATTTACTGAGCATTCCCGAAAGACTGCTCAGTAACTATTCAAATCATTGAAATTCTTTTTTAGTTCAGATATAAAGTTTTCTTTCAATTTAGGGCTTCCTGCTAATGGCAATTTAACATTATATCTATAAAAATTGCCCGAACAAATAAGCCACCATACTTTGTCAACCTTATATGCACTAACCTCCGCTGACTTTGCAATTTTAACCATAGCCTCAAAACACTCAATATCAACATTATTTTCAGCTGCGATTAAACTTGCTCTTGCTTCTTCCATGTTGGTTTGAGCAAATAAAACATCAACTTTTGCTTTTGTTCCAACTTCCCAAAATGCTAGAGCTTGATGATATGTTGTTGAATAATTATCAAAAGTTTCTT
>CALFMA010000023.1 GCA_937880065.1 uncultured Ruminococcus sp. | reverse complement strand
AAAGTACATTGCGGCTTTGTACGGATTTTTAAGAGGTGAATTATGAAAAAAGTTTTAGCATTTTTAACAGCACTTACAGCCCTTTTCTGTACAGCCTGTGATAACAAACAGGACAGCATAAGCGAAAATCCGCCTGCGGAAGATATTACAGCCGCAACATCGGCGGCGGATATTTCTGAAAATACGGAAAATCCCGAAGTTTCAGACGGAAATACCGTAAATTCACAGCCTGACGCAGAATTAAAGCATTATACAATTAATGATTTCAAAGAAATCGAAGTAAAACTCAATGCACAGAAAACAGCTCCGCCTGTTGATTTCAAGGAATATGATTTGTCGGGATTTGAATTTGAGGCGAAAAAATCTCCCTGTACACTTCCCGAAAATGTAAAAATTGAAAATATATGCCCCGATGCAGAAATTAATGCAAATAACTTTAAAACGGAATTTGATGAATACTGTCAGCAATTTTTGAAAAATTATGCACCTATTATTGAATCAGAGAACAAGCCGAAAATTCGCTTTACAGCTTTTGACGGCGAAAATCTCTATTATTTAGGCGATTACGACATTGCCTGTCCCAAGGTAAGCCACAACTTTGAAATATTCAGATACAACCCCGAAACAGGAGAAAATGTCAGTATTTATGAATATTCCGACGGCACAGAGGGTGTAGCAATTGCGGATATGGTTTATAATAACGGACTTTTTCTTTTTACATTGGAGTCGGACGGTTTAAAAACTCAAAAGTTTGACGATAAAACAGGGGAGTTTGTATACGCAGCTGATTCATTTGCAGGTCAAGTCAGCGTAGGTTCAATAGACGACCCAATTTATGGAGCAAACAGCTATAAGAAGTATATCGACCTTAATATGAAACTCAGCGACACCGATGATTATGAGGTTGAACTGGTAAGGGAAAACGGCAAAATAACGGCAAAATCTGACAGCTATACTCTTGAAACGGGTATTCCCCTCTGCAAAAAAATATTGTCAGATGAAAACCGATTGATTCTTTTGCAGTCTGATAATTATTTATCTGTTCTGCACACTTTTGATTTTGAGAAAATGGAAAAATATAGGACAGATTTGAGTTCGCCAATGGATAATGTTAACGCATACCCGATTGGCAAAAATGTGCTTATATACTATGACTATAAACAACGGTATATGTATTTTATTCCTGAACTGGGAGCAGGTTTTTATCTGTATGAGGAAAGTTCCCCGACAGATCCTTTAACATCTTCAACGCTGTATGTTGATAACCATTTTTGTGTTGACCAATCGCTGCTTGGAATTTCTGACAATGGACTTGCTGTATTGAATTTTGAAACGCTTGATCCCGATATTTATCTTTTTTGGAATGGATTTTTTGATGGTACGCCATATGAGAAAATTGCAAGCGAGTATGCAGAAAGCAATACAAACCCGCTGAAAAAGCTTTACATATTTGAAACAGACTGACAATCACCGCACAAAGTACATTGCGACTTTGTGCGGATTTTTTGTGTATATAGCGAAAAATCAACCAAATCAATTGACAATCATTACCGTCCGTGATATAATATAAAATGTATACGTATAATTATATTATGAAATCCAAGTGTAGAAAATGGAGATATACAGATGAACAGAACGATTAACGGTATAAATATAAATTATGAGGAAAAGGGCGAGGGCGAACTTATTGTCCTGCTCCACGGCTGGGGAAGCAATATAAAGCTTTTCGCTAACCTCATTGATTTGCTTTCAAAAAAATATAAAGTTGTGGCAATGGATATGCCGGGATTCGGCGAAAGTCAGGAGCCGCCCTCTGCATGGTGCGTTGACGATTACGCTGATTTTGTAATTGAATTCCTCAAAGCATATAATACAGATAAGGTTATGCTTTTAGGTCATTCATTCGGCGGCAGAGTTATTATAAAACTCAACAGCCGTGAAAATCTGCCCTTTGAAATCACAAAGGTTATCCTTGTGGATAGTGCAGGCATACTTCCGCCAAAATCCAACAAGAAAAGTTTCCGCACACGCTGGTATAAGTTTTGCAGAACAATTCTTGCAACTAAGCTGATGCAGAAAATCGCTCCCGAAGCCCTTGAAAAACTCCGTGTGAAGTACGGAAGTGCGGACTATGTTGCGGCATCTCCGCTTATGCGACAGGTGCTTGTAAAGACGGTAAATGAGGATTTAGAGCCGTTACTGCCCAATATCAAATGCCCGACTTTGCTTGTATGGGGCGTTAACGACACGGCTACACCACTTTCAGACGGTGAAAAAATGGAGAAACTTATCCCCGATGCAGGTCTTGTAAAGCTTGAAAATGCAGGACA
>CALFMA010000022.1 GCA_937880065.1 uncultured Ruminococcus sp. | reverse complement strand
CAAGTGGCATGATGAAACTGCTGATACAAAGCTGCTTGAAGGGGAGTGGTCTGCAAGCCGAACAGGTCTGCTCAATCCCGTGGCAATTTTTGAGCCTGTGGAATTGGAGGGTACAACTGTTTCAAGAGCCTCCGTCCACAATTTAAGCATCGTAAAACAGCTTAAACTTGGCATTGGCGATACAATTTCCGTGTACAAGGCGAATATGATTATTCCGCAGATTTCAGAGAATAAGACAGGTTCAGACAGCCTTGAAATTCCCTGTGAATGTCCTGTATGCCATGGCAAAACGGAAATCAGAACATCTGACGAGGACGTGGAAACAATTTATTGTGTCAATGCCGATTGCCCTGCAAAGCTTATCGGCAGATTTGAGCATTTTGTTAAGCGTGACGCTATGAATATCGTTGGACTTTCAACAGCTACAATTGAAACTCTCATAAACGAGGGAATTATCAGCAGTTTCAAGGATTTCTACCACATAAACGACCATATGGAAAAAATCGTTGCCTTGGAGGGATTTGGTCAGAAGTCCTATGATAAGCTGTGGGAGGCTATTGATAATTCACGAAAAACAGAGTTGAGCCGCGTACTTTATGCTATGGGAATTTCCAATATCGGCAGGGCGGCATCACGTCTTATCTGCTCCGTTTATCCCGAAGCAGATATGCTTGAAAAGCTTACAATCAGCGAATTAACGGCAATTGATACAATCGGAGAAGTCCTTGCAGGGGATTTTGTGGAATTTTTCAGAGATGAAAAAAATCTCAACGAATATCATCAGCTGTTGGCTGAAGTGGAAATTTCCGCACCCGAAAAGGTTGAAACTAATTCCGCAATTGCAGGTAAAATCTTTGTTATCACAGGCTCAGTGAATATCTGGAAAAACCGCAATGAACTGAAAGCCTTTATTGAATCTAAGGGCGGAAAGGTTGCATCAGCTGTTTCATCGAAAACGGATTTCCTTATAAATAACGACTCCACATCAAATTCGTCTAAGAATAAAAAGGCAAAGGAACTGGGAGTTGCGATTATTACAGAAGAAGAATTTCAGAATATGGCTAAATAATAATATACACCGCACAATTCCGTCAATGGAAATGTGCGGTGTGTTTTTTACTTAAAGTATTCGGGACCTACAGGTGTATAAATTATGTTGGCGGAATTTTTAGCGGTGCTTTTAAAGTTTTCGGGAGCTGATAAAAACAGGCTGTGCAGTTCCTTGGAATAACCCTCGGGAATCATATTTCCAGCGGTTACTATGTCATTTATGAGAATGGAACAAAGCTCCTCAGGGCAGTAAATTTTGATTAACAGCCCATTTTCCAACCCGATTGCAACACCGTATTTTCGGTCAGTATGGGAATACATTCCGTTACTGTACTGGTCAACGGTATCGAATGTTGAGAATACCCACACAATATCCTCAATTGCAAGTACAGCAGGAACTTCCGCTGCAACGAAAAATCGGCTGCTGACAGAGAAAATATCCGTGGACTTCATATAAACCTTGCTTGTCTTGAAATCCAGTTCGGCATCTTCTTTTGAAATGCCGTGTTCGGAATAACCCTTAATTATAGTCCTGTAGCTTTTGCCGAAAATTGACCGAAAGAAGGCAATTCCGCATATTATACCTGTTATTGTCAAAGTAATTGCAATAACACCGACTGCAAGGGAGAAAAATGCAAAGACAAAGCAAAGCACCGAGAAAAAGCCGAATATAGCGGCGGCTCTGAAACACATGAGAGTTTTAAGGCTGGGATGTTTTTCAGCCATTTTTAGGTAGCGTTCCTGACTTTTTCTGATTTTTTCCTGTCGCTTGCGGTAGGCTTTGCTGTTGGGATTATCCAATGCAGCTTGCTTATTTTTCTCAATTTTCGGCTGATTGAAAAAGTACACTCCCGCACCAATAAAAATCAATGCGAAAATGAACATAAAAATAAATCCGCCAAGGCTTTTTAAAGCCGCCCCGAAAAATATTCCGCCTATTAAAAATAAAGCACCAATGAGAACCGAGAAAACTCCGCTTGTACGAGTTGCTCGGATTTTTTTCTTTTCTATCTTTTCAAAATCTGTGTATTTGTATGCCATTTTAAACTCCTATTGTTAATTCAAAACAGCCGTACAGCGATTGCTGAACGGCTGAATTTGTGATTATTCGCTTTCAAGTGTGCCTTTTCTGATAACCGTACCCGCAGGGAAAACGGTATCGCAGTTGAAAGAAAATTTCATCATAGCGTGATTTGCAACTTCCACTTCTTCGCCCTTTTCGTTGAAGATTTGGTGGAGGGTCATTGTTACAGGCTTTGCAGAGGGAGAGAGCAGTTCCACTTCATCACCTGCAAAGAAGCGGTTACGCTGTGTACAGTAAACCGTGCCGTTTTCACAGCGGTCAACCACAGCCACAATATCGTAATTTCTGATATATCCGCTGTTTTCGTAATACTGGGATTCTTCAGGAGTTCCGAAGAAAAATCCGTTGCAGTACTGTCTGTGGCTTACCTTGTAGACCTCATCTCTTATCCAGTCGGG
>CALFMA010000021.1 GCA_937880065.1 uncultured Ruminococcus sp. | reverse complement strand
TTGTCGTATTCTCGACATTCATTGATTTTGTTGCGGTGTTCTTCGATTTGGGATTCTCGTTCAGCTATCATCCTGTTGTATATCTCAGCGTGTTCTCGATCTCCTATTCGTTCAATGATAAGTTCTTCGATTTGCTTATTCAATCCGCTTATTGAGTTTTCGTGACTTTCAATCTGCTTATCATATAGCGGTTTCTTCTGATTCCAGTCACGGACTATCTTATCGTACTTTTCGCTTTCTGATAGTATATATTCATGAAGCTGTCGTATCTCATTTACTACAAGCTCATCAAGTTGGCTTTCTCTGACTGTGTGCGGAGTACAGTATTGCTTTCCATATCTGTGACAGCTGTTGCAGGTGTATTCGGTATATTCATTACCTCTCCATTTCCGTTTCCTCGCAATCATACTTGAACCGCAGTCAGCACACTTAATTATCCCTGTGTATCTGTGAAGCTTGTTTCCATTCTTGGAGCGTGGCTTTATTACGGCTCTCTGTGATAACAGAAACTGTGCCTGATTCCATACGCTTTCTTCAATAATAGGTTCGCAGAAATTCTCATGTCGATATTGTTCATCTTTCGGAACTTGTGTTTTTGTTTTTCTTATTTTATTGGTTACTGTCTTGTGATTTACCATAACTCCGATATACAGTTCATTAGTCAGTATTCGCTTTACAGATGTCTGTACCCATAAATATTTTTTTGATATTTCAGGTTTCCAATCTGCAAGCCTTCGTCGCTGATAGTATTCGGGAGATTTAATTCCCTTTGCATTCATCATCTTTGCTATGGTTGTTAAACCATAACCTTGCACATACAGATTGAAGACTTCACGAACTATTTCTGCAGCTTCTTCATCAATCATAACCTTATTCAGATTTTTATCCTTGTAATATCCGAGTGGTAGCGTTTCTACAAGTCCTCTGTCCTTTTGCTTCTGACGAACACCTGCACGGACTTTCTTGCTTATGTCTTTAGCATAAAGGTCATTTACAATCTGCTTGAATCCAATGATAAGATCATCATTTTCATCAGCTGAGTTTATTCCCTCTGTAACAGATATTACGTTTACATTATTTTCACCGAGGTAGTCAATGAATAACGCCGTCTGTGTTCTGTGTCTGCCAAGTCGTGAAAGATCTTTTACAAGTATGGTATCAACCAAACCGCTTTCAACAGCATCTTCAATTTTACCTATGCCCTCACGAGCAAATGTCATTCCTGTGACGTTATCATCGAAGCTTTCACCAACGATTTCATATCCATGCTGCTCTGCATAGTCAACAAGTATCTGACGTTGATTATGCAGACTATTCATTTCCTGATCTTCGTCACGGGAAAGTCTGTAGTATAACCAAGCTCTCATATTTTTATCAGCCTCCTTAAAGTTGACAGGTACGTTATGGTGTGCCTGCGTTACAACAGACACTACCACATAACGACCTGCAAGTCCAGCGTTTAAGACAATTTTTCAGAATTTTCTACGTTATCAATAAAATCATCTTGTTCAGCTTTGGCAATACTACATGAATTGAGAAATTCATTAATCATGGATTCCATAAAGAAATCAAAAGCTTTTTCATTGCCATTGTACTGAACGATAACCTGATTGATTTTAGGAACTTCAATTTTCTTTGACAATATATCACTCTCCTGT
>CALFMA010000020.1 GCA_937880065.1 uncultured Ruminococcus sp. | reverse complement strand
GTGCAGACTGCTTTCACTCGCTACATGGACAGTGCTGTTTTTGTTATCCCTAATCCGCAGGTGCTGCAAAAAATTATAACAGGTCTTGATGACCTCTATGAGCATGACATTGCCGACCTCGATATGCAGGGTGACCTATACGAGTATATGCTCGGCAAGCTAAGCACAGCAGGTCAGAACGGTCAATTCCGTACACCTAAGCATATTCGTGAAATGATGGTGGAGCTTGTTGCACCTACTCCAGATGATATGATATGTGACCCTGCTTGCGGTACAGCGGGATTTCTTGTTTCTGCTGCTGAATATATCCGTAAGAAATACGAAGACTCAATGACTAATGAGCAATGGGAAAACTTTGCATCAAAGACGTTTACAGGCTATGATACAGACCAGACTATGCTCCGTATTTCTGCGATGAATCTTATGCTCCACTCTATAACAAATCCCGACATTGACTACAAGGACAGCGTTTCAAAGCAGAATAATGTCAGCGGTAAATATACCGTATGCCTGGCAAATCCGCCATTCAAAGGCTCTGTTGATGCTGAAAGCATCAACGACAATCTGAAAGCTGTCACTAATACAAAAAAGACAGAACTGCTGTTTCTTGCGCTGTTTCTTCGTCTGCTGGAAAAGGGCGGACGCTGTGCGTGTATTGTTCCCGACGGTGTGTTGTTCGGTTCGAGCAAGGCTCACAAAGCTATCCGTCAGGAGCTTATTGAAAATCATCAGCTTAAAGCAGTTATCTCCATGCCGAGCGGTGTTTTCAAGCCTTATGCCGGCGTTTCTACAGCGGTGCTTGTGTTCGTAAAGACTGACGCAGGCGGTACTGAAAATGTGTGGTTCTATGATATGAAAGCTGACGGCTTTTCCCTTGATGATAAGCGTTCGGAAATCAGCGAAAATGACATTCCAGATATTATTTCCCGTTTTCATAATCCCGAGGGCGAAAAGGACAGAGAACGCACTCAGCAGAGCTTTTTCGTGCCTAAACAGGAAATAGTTGACAACGACTATGACCTTTCTATCAACAAGTATAAAAAGACTGAATATGTGGCTGTGGAGTACCCTCCCACAAGCGAAATAATGGCAGATATTGACGGGCTTTACAAGGAGCTTGGCGGTGTGCTGTCAGAGTTGGGGGGATTTTTGGATGAATGAATATGAGATTAAACATATACATGATATAGTGAAAGATTCATTTTGGATTATGCCCCAAACACCTACATTTATTAATTCAGGGGTACCGTATATCACATCAAAGAACATAAAAAATGAAACTTTATCATTTAAGAACATTAGCTATATTTCGGAGTCTGATTATAGAGCAATATCTAATAGTAGACCAATAGAAATTGGTGATGTACTTATAAGTATGATAGGAACATTAGGAGAGATAGCTGAAGTTAAGAAAGAACATGGTGAATTCTATGGTCAAAATATGTTCTTATTGAGGCTTAATAATGAGATTATCGACAAGAGATTTTTCTTTAATTATTTTAAATCTGATATTGCGAAAATATGCATAAATCAAAGTCATAACAAATCAACTCAAAAGTATTTAAAAGCAAATCACATTTTAGAAATGAATATCCCCCTCCCACCCCTCGAAACCCAAAAGCAAATCGCCGCAAACCTCGACAAAGTTACACACACAATAGACCTGTGCAACAATATACTTGAAAAGCTTGATTTGCTTGTCAAATCACGGTTTGTGGAGATGTTTTTCGAGAAAGGTTATCCTGTTTTAATGTGGAATGATGTTTTCAATACGAAAACAGGAAAACTTGACTCAAATGCAATGGTAGAAGACGGTGAGTATCCATTCTTCACCTGCTCAAAAGAAGTGTTAAGAATTGACCAATATGCATTTGATCAAGAAGCTTTGCTTCTTGCAGGCAATAATGCAGCAGGAAAGTATGATGTAAAGTATTATAAGGGCAAGTTTAACGCCTATCAGAGAACTTATGTGTTGGGATTGAAGCAGGCATGGTCGTACAGGTTGTTCCAATACCAGTTAGAAGACAAGCTGGTATATCTACAACAACAATCACTTGGCGGACTTACCAAATATCTTACAATGAAAATACTTGGAGAATTAAGCTTTATTATCCCTCCGATGGATAAACAAAGTGAATTTGAAAGGTTCGTTTCTCAGACCGACAAATCAAAATCAGCCGTAAAACAGGTGCTTGAAAAAGCAGAAACATTGAAAAAAGCTTTAATGCAGGAGTATTTTGGATAAGGAGAGATAAAAATGACAAATTTTGGCTTTCTCAAAAATATAACTGAATACGCTATGTTCTCGGCTGCCGCCATTGAAGCCGAAAAGGTCTATGCAACCTCTCCGGCAATGTGTGCAGTAGGCTGCCGAAAAGCGCTGGAGCTTGCTGTGAAATGGGTATATTCTGCCGATAACACGATAACTCCGCCATATAAAGACAATCTGCAATCCCTTATACATGAGCCGTCATTCCGTTTCTGCGTGAATTCAGATACATGGAAAAAACTGCGGTTTATCATAAGGCTTGGCAATCTTTCAGTTCATACAGAAAAAACTGTAAATTCCTCAGATGCGCTTGTTTCCCTTGAAAGCCTTTTCGAGTTCATACAATGGATTGATTACTGCTACGGCAATGATGACTATGAGGAAAGACATTTTGACGCTGCCCTTATTCCGACAGATAAAGTGGATATTGACATTAAGAAAATAAAGGAGCAGGAGTCGCTTATCGTTCAGAAAGACAGCGAAATCAAGGCTTTACAGGAGAAAATTGCCCAGATGTCGGCTGTGTTTACCTCCGCCAAGGAAACGAAACAGCAGCAGCGTAATTTCAAGCCTGCTGACTTGTCAGAATTCAAGACACGCAAGAAATATATTGACGTTGACCTTAAATATCTCGGCTGGAAATTTGACGGAATTGATGCTGATGTATGGGAGGAATACGAAGTCAATGATATGAACGGCGTTTTCGGTCAGAAAGGCTATGCGGACTATGTACTTTTCGGCAAAGATGGTCTGCCTCTTGCAGTAATCGAAGCCAAACGGACAAGCAAAGACCCGAATAACGGCAGAAAGCAGGCAACACTCTATGCGGAATGTCTGGAACGTAAATTCGGCAGAAAACCTATGATGTTTACATCAAACGGTTTTGAAACTTATTTCTGGGACGATAAGACATCGCCGCAGCGTAAGGTCAGCGGTTTCTTTACCAAGTCAGACCTTGAAAAGCTGATGAACCGCCGTGAAACACGCAAAAAGCTGTCAGATATTCCGATTGACGACAAGATAACCGACCGCTACTATCAAAAAGAGGCTATCCGTGCAGTATGTGAGCATATCGAGAGTGGTTTCCGCAAGGCTCTGCTTGTTATGGCTACAGGTACGGGAAAGACAAGAACAGCTTCAAGCCTGACAGATGTGCTGAGCCGTGGCGGATATGTTACAAATATACTTTTCCTTGCCGACAGAACGGCACTTGTCAAGCAGGCTAAAGACGATTTCAAGAATTATCTGCCTGATATGTCGCTGTGTAATCTGTGCAGCAATAAAGACGACAGAAATACTCGTATCGTATTTTCAACCTACCCAACAATACTGAATTCGATTGATAATACCAAAACAAAAGACGGTGTACCGCTTTTTTCTCCTGCCCATTTTGACTTAATCATTACCGATGAAAGCCACAGAAGTATTTTCAAGAAATACAGGGCAATATTTGAGTATTTCGACGCTATTATGGTTGGACTTACAGCAACTCCCAAAACTGACGTTGACCGCAATACATACGACTTTTTTGAGGTTGAGAATGGCGTTCCGACTTATGCCTATGACTACGAAACGGCAGTATATACCGATCATGTGCTTGTGCCTTATTATAATTACGAGGTTAAGACGAAATTCCTTGAAGAAGGCATAACTTATGATGATTTGTCGGATGAGGATAAGGAACGCTATGAGGAAGATTTCGCAGAAGACGGAAGTATTCCTGATTTTATCCCGTCAGCACAGCTGAATAAATTTGTTTTCAATGAAAAAACAGTAGATACTGTATTGCAGGATCTTATGGAGCGAGGAATAAAAGTCGAGGGCGGTGACAAACTCGGTAAGACTATTATTTTCGCTCAGAATAAAGAACATGCTGAATATATCGTTCAGAGATTTAATAAGCTTTATCCGAAATATAAAGGCATATTTGCACAGCGTATAATATGTGATGATAGCTATGCACAGAATATCATCGAAGATTTCAAACATAAAGATATGCCTGTTATAGCAGTATCTGTTGATATGATGGATACAGGTATAGATGTTCCTGAATGTGTGAATCTTGTATTTTTCAAGAAAGTACGCTCAAAGACTAAATTCTGGCAGATGATAGGCAGAGGTACTCGTCTGTGCAAAGGGCTGTCATGTATTGACGCTATCGATGGCGAGTATACAGACAAATGCCGCTTTCTGATATTTGATTACTGCGGCAATTTTGAGTATTTCCGTGAGCATATAAACGGTTATGATACGGGCGAAACAAAATCACTTACGGAAAGTGTTTTCTGTAAACAGGTCAGACTTATACAAAGCTTGCAAGAAAGTGCATTCACAGGTAAAGAATATCAGGCTTTTCGTTCAGAACTTGTGAATACTTGTTATATTGGTATATGCAGTCTTTCAGACGATTTGGTGTCAGTACGTTTGCAGAAGCAATATGTCGAGAAGTACAAGAATAAGGAAAGCTTTAATGTGCTTTCTGAAATGGATAAGTATGAATTGACAAAATTTATCGCTCCGCTTATTACCTCATACGATAAAGACGAGTATGCAAAGCGCTTCGATAACTTCATGTATGGCTTTATGCTTGCTCATGTTGAACAGCTGTCCACAACAAAATACATGAAAGGACAGTTGATAGATACAGCAGTACTTCTTGAAAGAAAGTCAGCTATACCGCAGATTCAGGCGAAAATGCCTCTTATAAAAGATATTCAGACTGATGAATTCTGGAAAAACATCGGTATTCTTACATTTGAAATGCTTCGTAAAGAACTTCGTGATCTTATGCAATTCCTTGGCGGCGGAGGTAAGCCAAAGCCTAAAATATTTACAAAGCTTGATGATCCTGTAATAAACTCGCAGCAAGGACAGGAGCTTGGAGCCGCTTATGACTTTGCAGATTATCGCAAGAAAGTCAATCGTTATGTGGAGGAGCATAAGGAAGATCCGGTAATTTACAAGCTTAACCATAATCTTCCGCTTTCAAAAGCTGATTACGAGGAGCTTGAAAGGATATTAACACAAGAACTTGGCGACAGTGACGACTACAAACGTGAATATGGCGATACTCCTTTTGGATTGCTTGTACGCAAGATAGCCAAGCTTGACCATGAAAGTGCCATGTCAGCCTTTTCAACATTTATAAATGATGAATCACTTAACCAGAGGCAGATTGAGTTTATATTGAAGATTATTAATCATATTGAAAGCAATGGATATATAGAAGATGTAAAAATACTGATGAAACCTCCATTTGACAAGCCGTATAGTTTCATCAAGATGTTTGATCAAAAAACCAGAACTGCGCTTATCCAGACAATCGAAGCAATTAAGAATAATGCATTGAATGTTGTTGCTTGATAAGAAATTTTACAAAACTGAGAAATATACGAATCGGGGCGGTTTACCCCGACTCTATTGCTCGTTGTGCTTAATTATAGACGCTGCATTTGTAATTCGATTTTGTATTATCAAAATCGAACCATGAAATATATTGGGGATTTAAATATTCAAAATCATAGGATATTATTCAAATTATTTAAGACGAGGAGAAATTAAAATGAATGCAATTGAAAACATGCTTACAAGAAGAAGCGTAAGAGCCTATAAGTCAGATATGGTACCAAAGGAGATTATCAAGAAGATAGCCGAGGCAGGTACATATGCCG
>CALFMA010000019.1 GCA_937880065.1 uncultured Ruminococcus sp. | reverse complement strand
TATTTTCTTAATAACTACGCTATAACTTTCATAAGAGTTTTGAGCAATGGTTGGCTTTATTGTTTCAAGCCAATAAATGAGAAACTGATTAAACTGATATTCGGAGCTATTCGTACCTTTTGCAGTTTTTAATAATTCAAGATTAATTTCGCTTTTACTTAATTTTTCAGCAGGTTTCTTAAGCTTACCTGAGCAATAGTCCTTAAAGAATTGTACCACAATTTCATCAATTTTTTTATCTAAAATCTTTTCGTTACAATCCGTAGAAAGTCCCGTTCCAACCCATTTGCGTTGTCTTTTGTTATCATCATCTCTAAAATCGAAAACCACATAATATTTTCCTCTCTTTTTAGATTTGATGTAATTAAATGGCAAACTCGCTTTCATCTTAATATCCTCCTTATTGTGAAAGCTGGTAGCCACGATAAAGTTGACCCTTATATTATAGCGCGACGCAACGGATTTTTCAAGATGTTTCTACCAACTTAGTAAAAAAGTTCTATGAATACGATATTACTATTAAATCCAAAGCATTATTCTTGTGTGTTTTGCAGAACGTATTCAATAACCGTAACCTTTGCAATCTTGATTTCTCTGTTGCAAGGTATGCGTTTTATCGTTCCCTCACTCACAAGTTGGTATGCTTTTGTTTTACCGATATTCAACATTTTACACAAATCACTTATCCCGATGATTTCAGGATAGGAACTGAATATTAATTTGTAAGCAGTTTGTGTAGAAATGGTATTTGCCATAAAAATGTTCCTCCCTTCATAAAGAAAGAAACATAAATGAACTAAGCGAACAATGCATATATTAAATTTTCAAGATACTGTAGGAAATATGCTAAGAATATATCAACTGTTGATATATTCTCAAAAAATAGTTTGATTTCAGCTAAACTATCCTTGGAGAATGTATCAACCGTACCGACAACGACAGAGAATGCAAGCGCAAAGGAATTCTCTGTCGCTATCAGACAGGTGTGTGTTATGAAAGGATTATTATCCCCTCACTTATATACCGAAAAAAACGGCAATCGTTAAGTGTAAATAGAAATATTTTTTATAAAAAATCATTGTTTCGTTTATTTTAATAAAAATCAACAGTATTTTTTGTTAGTATTAACATTGTTTGTTGCTCATCCAGTAATTGTTTTCTCAAAAATTCAATTCCATATTTCACTTTATAAAACACATTTGTTTTCGTTACACCCAAGCCTTTTGCTATGGTACTATACGATGTATCTTCATCACTATAATAATAGGCAATAATTGCATCATACCACGATTCGTTCTCAGCCTTGAGCTTCACCAAAGCATCAGCAAGTTTCTTATAAAGCTCAGCATCTTCTTCACGGCAGAACTCTTCTGTTGTATTAGCTGCTGGTAAAAGAAACCCTATCTCATCTTCATAACCGTAGCTTACATTCCTGCTCTTTCGGTCCATTTCTTCCAGATAGCGTTCACGTCTACAAAGTTTTTTGTATTCTCTGATTATGTCCTCTGTAACACCGGGAACATTCCTTATATCTAATTTGTTTTCGTGTTTCACGTTTTTCTCCTTTCTGTCAGAGAAAAACGCACATAATGAACAAGCTGATGACTGTCGGAGCGTAATTCTCTGACAATCATTTCTCAGCTTCTGATTGTGTTTGCCTAATGGAACTGAGTAACAGCGCGCTTGCTTCCATTAGGTTATGTATATATTATAAATCATATTTTCATAAATTGCATTGCATCGACATGAAAGTAAAAAAACAAAAAATAAGCCTATACGTTGTGATAATAGCACAATCGCATAGGCTTATTTTTTTATTCTATTGTCCATAATAATCAATCTGGACTATGAGCAAACTATTCAGGAATTTCACGCCGTGAAACCGTTCATATAAAGTTTACAATTAACTTCGTTTTCGCATTGTTTAGTCTGGATAATCATCATTAACACCTATTTGAGTAAGTGGTTTTTCACCTACAGATTGTAACAAGCGATTGCATGAAGCAACTGTCATTTTTTCTACTCCTGAAAGGGAGCAACGGTCAAGACATAATTGTATTATACAATTTCGCCTTGAATTCATGTTATCAATACGGACACCTGCAAGGCGTAATGCTGCTTCAATTTGAGTTTATACAAGTTCTAAGCTTATTACCAAAGCTATCACATTTTCTTGTGTGTAATTCACAGAATCTTTCAGGTATCTACTTATTGTTGGCTCAAAGAGTCCTGTCCTATCTGATATATTTTTATTTGTGAGTTTTTTGAAGTTCATAATTCGTTTAATATACATACCAAATGATTCATCACGATATGGCAGTATATTATATTGTATAATTAATGCAGACAGAATTTCTTCTTTAGCTGCATTAGTATGTTTCTCTAAATTATCCATCGTCACTTTGCACAGTAACATAGGACTTATTATTATAGAACTCACATAAAATGAACTTCAAAAAAATGCTTCTTATTGCTTGTAAATAGAAGCAAAATTTCATTTTCTTTTGAGTTACAATATTTAAAGCCAGTATACTCAATCCCATAATCCACACCTCCTATCATTTACGACAAAATTAAATGGCTAATTTAATATTGTCTTATTTTTCGCTCATATTTTTCCTATGAAGTTTCAAAGTAGGTTTTAATAGAGCAAGGTTAAAACACGGTTACTTAATTTTTTCAAACAGTTGCATTCATCGTTAATATACGTATTGAGAACATCATTATTACTATACGATACTTTTCAAGTCGGCAATTTAAAGTTTATTTGTTAACGATATAATTTCATATTTATTTGCTATTCCCATGTTTTTGAGTTTTTTATACACGACAAAATTTTTTCAAGCTGAAAGGAATGTTCTCCACAAATAAAATGAAATTTTTTATTATACAATCCTCTTTTACTCAATAACAAAATGATATGTAATTTTTTACCCTTTAAATCTAATACCGATGAATGACCGAAACCTATTGCACGATGAATGACCGAAACCTATTGCACCTCCTTTTAAATTTATATACAATCAGATACTGAAACTTCAATGATTTGTGCAAAAATATCTCTATGAAATACTCATGCACATTAGCATCATAACCGTATAATTTAATTATAACTAATTGACCATAAAATGTCAATGTTAAAAACGACAGAACTGTAACAAATCATTCACAATTATTACAACGTTTCAACGAATTTTAAAAAATATCTTAAAATCTTCTTGTTTTGCTCCTTACAAATGACATTATTTTCGGTATATATATGGAGGGATATTTTTATTTTTCAAAGTCCAACCATATGTTCTGATTTCAAGTGTAGCAAGCAAGGTACATTGTCGGACATTTTAGCAAATCCCGTCAAAGTACAACCGCTTGTTAAGGGTTTCACCCCTAAGACCCCGATTTAAAAAAATATGAAAGGAGAACTGTTATGAAAAACGACAACCGAAAGCATAAAATCTCATTCAGATTAAACGATGAAGAATATAATATTTTTCAGCACAAATTTGAATTGTCAGGCTTTAAATTCCAAGGCGAATTTATCAGAAAATTAATGCTGTATGGACTTGTAATTCGTCTTGATAAGAAAAAATATGAAAAAGTAATCAGAGATATATCAGGCATTGCAGCCAATGTAAATCAGATAGCAGTAAGGGTTAATTCTACAGGCAATATTTACGCTAATGATCTTTCAGAATTACAGAAGGATGTGAATGTGCTTTGGCAACAACTAAGATTGTTTCAATCCGAGTTACAGAAGCTAACGCAATAGCGTATATTGCTAATCCTGATAAAACCAATAACGGAGAACTGATTTTTACAAATGGCTGTAGTAAAAATCCATATGAAGCAAGTAAAGACTTTGAGCAAATACGAAGTCTGGGTACAGGCAGAAATCAGATACTTTCTCATCACTTCATTCAGAGCTTTTCACCGGGTGAAATTACTCCCGAAAATGCCTTGCAGGTTGGCATCGAATTATGCCGTGAATTTCTTGGCAATGAGTATCAATATTATCTTGCTGTTCATAACGATAAAGAACATATTCATTTGCATTGTATTTTCAATAATGTGAATATGATTGACGGTCGGACTTTTGAAACTCACGCTGACCAAGGTGATAAACAACATCGTAAGTGGGTAAATCTCAGAAACTTGTCAGATGAAATTTGTAAAAAACATTGTCTTTCCGTGATAGAAAACCCTGAAAACAATAAGGGTAAAACCTATTATGAATGGGATATGAGCAGACAGGGATTATCGTGGAAAGCAAAGCTGAAATTCACTATCGACCAAGTGGTGAAAGAAAGCAATGATTTTGAGGATTTTCTACGCAAATGCTCTAATCACAATATCGAAGTAGTCTACTCCCCTGAACACGTTATTGACCTTAAATTTAAACTTGCAGGACAAAAGAAATTTACTCGTGCAAGAACGCTGGGTTGGTATTATGAAACAAAGCAGATTATCAAGCGTATAGAATTATATAACGGCATTATCAGAACTCACGAAAAATCTAATCTGATTGATACTCAGACTGAGAAGATGCAAAATTCTTCTGCGTTACAGCATTGGGCAGAAATAGAGAATATGAAACGTACTGCAAAGGCTCTCAATCAGCTTGCTGAATACACGGAAAAAGACAAAGAAAGTATTGAGAAAAAGCTGTTTGCAGCTCATACACAAATAGGCTTCTGGGTTGATAAGCTGAATAGTCTGAAAACGGAAATTGATGACCTTGATATAAAAATAAAAACTGCTCGAAAAGTTCAGAAGTTAAAACGTGTTATGGATAAGCTGAATACATTATCAGGACGTGAGAAAAAGCGTTTTGAATCCGAGCATCAGGCAGAAATTTCAGACTATCGAAAGTCAGTAAAACATCTTAAAGAAATGTTTCCAAACGGTAATGTTCCTACACCTGAAACTATGAAGAAAAAAAGGAACGCTCTTGCAGAAGAACGTTCCTTAAAACACGATGAATATTTAGCTTTAAAAGCAAAAGTTTCAGAGCTTGAAAAGTCCCGAAAAACTGTTGACGATTATCTCAGAAGTCAAAAAAATATGCAGAAAAAACAACATTTTTTGCCATTTTCTACATATTCATTGTATTCTTCACAAGTTGTAGGAGCTGGAATTAAATGTATATCTGTTTTAACAATTCTTGCAGGATTGCCTGCCGCAATGCAATTTGCAGGAACGCTTTTCGTGACGACAGAATTTGCTGCAATAATAGAGTTGTCTCCAATTGTGACACCTTTTTGAATTCTTACATTTTGCCCTATCCAACAATTTTGCCCTATTTTTACTGGAGCATGAGAAGAGTGTATCCACGAGCGAGCATCACTTCCGTGAGGTGTTGTACGCATGAACTTTCTAAAATCAGGATTGATCGGGTGGTTATTATTGTCTGTGATTGTTACATTTGATGCAATTGCGGTATAGTCTCCAATTTCAACTTTATCAACACATAATATATTATCATTCTGTAGTTTGACATGTTTGCCTAAATATATCTGACCTTTGTGTGAGCATGTTATATTTCCACCAATAATTGTAACATTATCATCAAAAACGATTTGTTCTTTAGTGGCTCCAAATAAATGTTTAACAGAAATGAAATTTCCAATAAATTCATAATTTTTGCCTAATAGAGTAACAGAATCTCTTAATGATTTGTCAATTTTATAATCTCTATACTTGTAATAAATCTTTCTAAGAAACATATAAAATTACTTTTATAATCTACCATCAACTAAATTTTTGTCTAAAATTCCTTTCAGTTTGAAGGGGATGACGATATTTTGCTCGTCGAAAGTGTCTTGAGAAGATTGGGTTTGTCGCGAGTGTTTCAGATACAAGGGAAACTTCATGCTCGGAGTCGGCATCGACGAATTCGCGGGCAAACTTTCCGAAAGATGGACGCTGTCGCATTCGACATAGCG
>CALFMA010000018.1 GCA_937880065.1 uncultured Ruminococcus sp. | reverse complement strand
ACCACAACAACCACTACAACAAAGCCTACAACCACCACAACAACCACTACAACAACAAAGCCTACAACTACAACAACAACTACTACAACAAAGCCTACAACTACTACAACTACAACTACAGAGCCTACCACAACAACAACTACTACAACAGCACCAAAGGGAAGCATTTATATCAACATCGTTGATACAAACGGCACTCAGATTAATGACGCAGTTCTCGTGCTTAACGGTACAGATACAAACGGTAACCAGATTCAGTTCAACAAGGTTGACGTAGTATTCGGTGACAATGTTGAATTTATCGACGACGGTAATCAGCTGAAGATTAGCTCAGGTGACGGTCCTACATTTGTTAAAAACCTCCCTGACGGTGATTATGTACTCCAGCAGGTAGTAGTTCCTGAAGGATACAAGCCTGCAAGCGAAATCAGATTCACAATTTCAGACGGTAAGGTTGTAGGTAATATCGGTGATATGGCTACACTTGTTGCCGGATTACTTGGTGAAGTTGAAATCAGCAAGCAGAACTTATACGGCGAAGAAATCGTTGGTGCAACACTTACTCTCACAGGTAAGGACGTTGACGGAAATGACATCGTATTCGCACTTAAAAACGTAGTTGCAGGAAATAATGCACAGCTTATCACATCAGAGAACAGCACAGAACTTACTTGGATAAGCGGTTCAACTCCTACATTTATTAAGAATCTCATTAACGGTACATACGTACTCCACGAAACAGCTGCTCCAAGCGGCTATGAGGTTACAACTGATATTACATTTACTGTAGATAATGGTGTAATCAGCGGTGAAGTCGGCGTTGACAGCGATTCTGTTACAATGGTAGATGATATGATTAAGACTGATGTAACAATCAGCAAGCAGAATGTTTACAGCCAGGAAATCCCGGGTGCTAAGCTGACACTTACAGGTGTTGACTTCACAGGAAGAAAGGTTGAATTCAACGGTGCAGATGTTACATTCGGTACAGGTGCAGAGCTTGTATCCGACGGCACAGCGCTTGTTTGGATTTCAGGCACATCAGGCACTATGATTAATAATCTCCCAGACGGTACTTATGTACTTCACGAGGACGCTGCTCCAAGCGGTTATCTCACAACAACAGACATCACATTCGTAATTGAAAATGGTGTTGTAAGCGGTGAGGTAGGCGTTCACAGCAACTCTGTAACAATGGTTGACGATATGGTTCTCACAGATGTGGAAATCAGCAAGCAGAATCTCTATGGCAAGGAAATTGCAGGCGCAACTCTTACTCTTACAGGTACAGATTTAGCAGGCAATGCAGTTAAATTCTCCGAGTCAGCTATGGTTCTCGGAAATGGTGCGGAATTCGTATCTGACGGAAATACTCTTACATGGGTATCAGGAACAACAGCTTCTGTAGTGAAGTCACTTCCTGACGGTACATATGTACTCCACGAAGTTGCAGCTCCCGACGGTTACGAGGTAGCAACAGACATCACATTCACAATCAAGGACGGCAAACTCAGCGGCGGCGTTGGAGTTGACAGCGATTCCGTTACAATGATGGATAATATGGCTGCAACTGATGTTTACATCAGCAAGCAGAATGTATTCAGCGAGGAAATTGCAGGTGCAACTCTTACACTTACAGGCGTTGACTTCACAGGCGAAAAGGTACAGTTCACAAAGAATAGCGTAGAATTCGGCGATGAGGCGAAGTTCGTATCTGACGGCGAATCTCTCACATTCATTTCAGGAACAACACCTACACTTGTAAAGAATCTCCCTGACGGTACATATGTACTCCACGAGGTTGCAGCTCCTAACGGCTATGAAGTAGCAACAGATATCACATTCACAATCGAGAACAGCAAACTTGTTGGTGACGTTAATGTTACAAGCAACTCTGTTGTTATGATTGATGATATGATTACAACAACTACTACAACAGCTACAACTGACGATAATGCTACAACTACAACAACAACAGCTACAGTTGACGGCGGTGTTACAACAACAGATACAACTGATTCAGATACAACAACTTCTACTACAACTACAACAACTACAACCACCACAACAACAAGAACAACAACTACTGCAAAGAAACCAACATCAAATAGCAATAGTTCACCTAAGACAGGCGATGTTGGAGCAGCAGTTCCCGCACTCGTTCTGGCTATGGCAGCAGCAGGTGCATTCGTTCTCAGAAGAAAGAGAGAGGATGAGGAATAATTCCTTAATCATCTGACTGAAAAGCAATAAAATTTCCCCCTTCTTCGGAAGGGGGATTTTTTGTAAATTTTTTATGAACATCTTTACATTTCAGGAAAAATGTTGTATAATATTGGTGTCGGCATTTTGTCGGCGAATATATAATATAGGGAGAAAAATTATGTACACAATCAAGAATTTCACAGACAATGATGATGTAAATATCATCGCACAGCAAGGACCTTTCACGGTTATCGAGTATAAACGTGACCTCAGCGTAACACCTGCAACAGCGTCAACAGCTTTTTTCAGTGCACATATGAACGTGCGTAAGCGTCAGGTAATCTGCGACCTCAAAAAAGCAAATATTACAACACAGGCTGGAGCTATGCAATGGATGCTTGGCGATGTTAATGCAACTACAGGTGTTAAGGGTGTAGGCGATTTATTCGGCAAGGCTTTGCGTGGCAAGGTTACTGGAGAATCCGCAATCAAGCCTGAATACACAGGAAACGGCGTGCTTGTTTTAGAGCCTACTTATAAATATCCTATTCTTCTCAATACAGCAGATTGGAACGGCTCAGTTGTACTTGATGACGGACTTTTCCTTGCCTGCGATTCTGCATTGAGTCAGAAAGCTGTTATGAGAACAAATCTTTCTTCTGCTGTAGCAGGCGGAGAGGGACTTTTCAACCTCAGCCTCAATGGTTCGGGATTTTTCTGTATTGAGTCCGCTTGTCCAAGAGAGGAACTTATTGAAATCACTCTGGAAAATGATGTTCTCAAGGTTGACGGAAATTTTGTTATTGCATGGAGCAATACTCTGAATTTCACTGTTGAGCGTTCAGGAAAGAGCCTTATCGGTTCAGCTGCATCGGGCGAGGGACTTGTAAACGTATATCGTGGCACAGGTAAAGTGCTTATGATGCCTGTTAAATAAAAAATTTACGATAAATATGAATCCCCCACAAATCGTGGGGGATAATTTTATGCTGTTAGATTTATCTGCTGTTATTTCGGGGATTGGTATAACGCCCCTAAAAATCGGGTTTAATTTGCGAATGAAAATTATCTTTTCTTGTACAATACAAGTTCGGGATTTTCGCCGTTTTCTTCATAGGTGCATATAAGAATAAAATCCATATTTGCAGCAATGCCAAAACATCTGTCACCGCCGAATATACATTCAAGCTGATTGCCGAGATATGTAGCGTTGTCGTCCAGATATTTCACCATTTTTCCGTTGGGGAGTCTGTATTCAAGGTTGATATAGCTTCCCACAAGTGCATTAAGCTTTTCAAGTTTGGGCATACCCTCAATGTTCAGAGCGTTGATTTCATCAATAAGAGTTTTCTTGAACTGTTCAAAGGTTTCATTGCCGCCCAGTTCTTTATATCGGCTCCAGTAATTTAGTTTCGGCAAAGTCGCTTTCAGATAGGAACGAACTTCTGTTTCGGAGTGTTCCTCGCTGACCATATTTTTCACGCATACATCAATCAAATCATCCATATTGCTGTACATATATTCGCCGTCAGCATAGCACCATTTGCAGTAATCCTCATTGAAATCGCCGTCTTTTTCCTTACTGATAACAGAATCTTCAAGGGGCATTCCGCAGCATTGGCAGATAAGCTCTCTCGGAGAGCCAAGAAGGGTATTGATTGAAACGTCAAACAGCTTTGAGAGAAGTTTCAGCGTTTCTGTATTGGGAGTAGTTTCGCCGTTTTCCCAGCGTGAAACCGCCTGACGGGTTACATATATCTTCTCTGCAAGTTCGTCCTGTGACAGTCCCTTTTTTGTGCGAAGTTTTAATAAAATTTCTTTCGTTTCCATTGTTTATCACCTCAATAAGATTATATCACATATTCGAAATACAATCAAGCAACTTGCTGTTGCCAATCCCTTGCAGATAAACTGTGAGGGGGCGGTTAAATTATTCCAAGCCATATTTCTTTTTTAAGTCCGGATTATTATGTAAGTACTCGGAAATTTCCCAAGAAATTGCAGAGAAAAAACCAAGCATATAACGATTAGTAATTTTTGGAATGTGATCACGAATATTATTGTAAGCGTCTACGTACGCAACTGCTAACACTCTGCCATCATCAAGATAAAGGATATCATGATTATAAGAGTACTTTTCAATTTCTTCTTTAGTAATAATAGCACCAGCATTTGGGCTTTCAAAACCATAGTCAATATTTAATTCTTCTTCTCTGACGGTTATATTACAAATAGTTTTAAATACTCCGTCTCTCCAACCGTCATTTGAAATTAAAAATATCATCATAACATCATTTTCGTCCATATTTTCAGGTATATTAATCTCTGTTGTCGGAGTTTTGTAAAGGTAAATAAATATTGCATCTGCAAAATTACCAAGTTTAGCCTTTGCATCTATAACTTTTCCGTAAAAATAAAGGTCATGGTCTTTTATCTTAACTACAAAAACATCACCGTTGCGGATTTTCTTTCTGCTTTTTTCTAAAAATTCTATATGATAACGTTTAATTTCACTCATATTAATCACCTGGTTTTTGAATTGTTTATATTTTTATTATAACAGAAAAATAGCCTAAAGTCAACAAAAAACGGTTTCCGAAATATCATCGGAAGCCGTTTTAAGGTGTGATTATTCATTGAGATAATCTGTAATGCCCTTGAAAATAGTCATAGCCACTTTTTGCTGATATTCCTCGGTGTTGAGCAGGGCGGCTTCATCGGGATTTGAAAGAAATCCACATTCAACCATAACCGTTGGATTATTGCTGAAATAGCACAGAAAAAGCTCCTTTCCGCACAGCTTTATTTCACGTTCATTGTCTGGCTGAATAAGCTCACGGAAACTATCCTGCAAATGCTTGGCAAGTTTTTCGCTTCGGCTGTCTGTGGCGGAATAGAACATCTGTGCACCGCTGTAAATTGGGTCTGTGAACTGATTCTGATGAATTGAAATGCAAATGGCATTTTTGTTTTTGTTGAAAATTTCAAGGCGATTGTCCATGTCGGAACTTTTCTGATTGGCAATGCCCTCAATGCCCTTATCGTGAATTGATGTGTCGCTGTCACGGGTGACTTCCACCTTGTAGCCGTTCACCTCCAGCAAATCACGGAGACGGAGGAGGATATTCAGATTTATTCCCTTTTCGGGAATACCTGTGGCTGAAACACATCCGCCGTCTATACCGCCATGTGGGGAATCATATAAAACCGAGTTCTATCACGGCTTGTAATTTCATTTGTTACTCAGAATATACGTATAGTATAATTAAATGTGTAATATACAGAAATTTTTTCTCAAAAATAGCAATAATTGGTGGAATTCGTCGATATGCACAAAAAATGGTTAGCAAATTCTATACAACGAGTTTTGAAAATGGTTGTGCATTTCGGAAAAATATGGTATAATATATGTATTGATGCAGGGCTTATTAAAAAGGTATATATTAAGGTCATCTCTAAAAACCCCTTTTGAGAAAAACAGGTTTTTTGAGATGCTCTTAAGAATGATCTTTATAAATAAGCATGGCTTGCATAATTTATTATCGGAAGGTGGAATATTATGAAAAAAACACTAAGTAAACGTGTTTTAAGTGGTGTGACCTCAGCGATGATTGGTTTTTCATCATTCGCACAGGCAATGACCGCTGAAAATGCTGGGCTGCTAAATGTTAAAGCAGCAGGAATATCGACAAATGACTTGCTTAACAGTATGAAAGCTGCCGATGAGTCGTTTGCTCCGTATTCAAAGGAGTATAGCGTTGAAAACTTACTTACAGATTACAACGTAGTAACATTTGGCGATATGTATATGAATACACATACCGTTGGTGCTATTTTAGTCGGAGGAACGCTTACTGCCAGTGATCATGTCCCTGGCGGAAGTACTTTCGGTGATGGTGCAATGGAAAATTCATATGCACAGAAAATCCATAGAGTAGGCGGATACTCGTATGGTAAGTATTTAGAAAATGAATATGCTGGTGATAAATCGGATTACAAGTTTTATTATGGCAGTTTAGATGAGGAGTTTGATAAAGAGCCAGATGTCATTCCAACAGTACAGACCGATACGCCCTACTTTAATGCAGAAACAGCTACAACAAAGGTAACTAATTGGTCAAACAGTAAGCGTGATGATAAAACTGCATGGATTGTAGGGGAAGATGACCTTAGTGGTGATAATTCAAACGTGTTGGAAATACCGGTAACTGATGAAACAAATAAAAATATTGTATTACCTGAAGAAATTCATACAAAATTAAATAAAATAGTTTTTGTCGGTAAAGATGGCGGAGTTGTCAAGCCCGAAGAAATAGCCAATGCAGGATTTACAATTACATTTAAAGGACAACCTAAAGACAATAGAGATGGAGCACTTCATTTAGGTTTCCAAGGTTTTGTTCAATATAGAACAACTAATACCGAAGGTAAGCTTACTGACGTTCAGCTTACAAAAACTTTTACGGGACTTTCGGGTAATGCCCAGAATGGTGAACTTAATCTTTATGGTATGAACCTGATATGGAATTTTCCTGACGCAGAAGGAGATTTATTCGTAAACAGCACAAGTGGTCATATTGTTGCCCCGAAAGCGAGAGTAGTTATTCAAGGCGGCGAGGGTGGTGTAATTGCAAATGAAGCTGTTATTGTTTCGGAAATACACTTCTATTCATACAAAACAAACACCACCAGCGATAAAGCTCCCGGAAATAATGAAGATACAACAAAACCTTCCACACCACCTGCGGAGGATGTTGAAAAAATAACTATTGAGGCACGTGTTATTTACGGTGACTATAACGATGATGATGCACATGAGTACAACAATCCTGAGTTATATGCCCCACAGCTTCAGTTGATGTATCGTCAGGGAGATGAAATTGCTAAAAAGCCTGAAATTGATGATTACAAAGTCACTGCTGAATTGGTTGAGGACGGCACAGAGGCACGAAAAGACTGGTGCTATCAGTATAAGTACACATGGGAGGTGCCTGTTCTTCCGGATGGTGATAGAACAGGTTATTATGTAAGTCTTAATCCTAATAATGCCGGTGTATCAGAGTTTGATCGAAATGATTATAATTTCTATTTCTTGCCGGAAGAGCGTTTTGAAACAGGAAATATTGATAATACGGCATATAATAATAGTGCTCAGCATGTTTTCTCAAATGATGATGCAATTGTGTATATCTTCCTTGATCCTAAAGAGGACTGGCAGAATATTAATAAGGAAACAGGGGAGTATAGTGCACCGAAAACTCTTAATATTTCGATGAAAAAGCGTTGGGACGGACATAACTCAAAGCACTATGATCTTCACCCCGATGAGAAAATTGAAGTTCAGCTCCAGAGAAAGCGTTTTATCGGAGAAAGCACTGAAAAATGGGAATGGGCTGAATACAGTACAGCAAATTTCACTGATGCCGATACACAGGGATATTGCAACTGGTATTATTATGAGGATGAAAACGGTAAATTTGTTGATACCACAGGTATGAAAACAGGAACAGATATTCCCGAAGAAAATCGTTTTAAGATTACAGTGAATGGTCAGCTTGTTGATTATGTAATACCTAACGGTGGAAACGCAGGTAAATTCATAGATGCAACAACTCTTACTTATGGTAAAGAGTCTGTTCCAAGTCAAAGCCGATTGAGAATAGCACTTCCAATTGATGAATGTAATAATGTTATACTTACTCTTGACGGTGAAAATAACCCACAGCATTTTAAGAATGGTTATTATTACGCATGGAATTCACTTCCTTACGGCGAATATAGAGTTCTTGAAACACGAAGCTTTATCGACAAGAACGACAATGATGTTTTTGATGTCGGAATTGACGAGGATACATCTAAGGAGTATTTCTACATGGTTTATCCTCCCGGAAGAGACTCAAGCGGTGTACTTCATATTCAGAACTACACTAAGAACGTAACACTCAATGTATCAAAACAGTGGTTTACTGATATAAGCGGAGAAGATGAAATCCCTTATGAGTATCTTAAAGGTTCTGACGGTCTTTTCGATCCTGTTGCAGAATTCGAAATCTACCGTTCAACATTGGAGGGAGAGCCTAAACTTTCATCTGATGGAACATACTGCATTAACAATGCAGGAGATCTTGAAAAAATCAATAATCCTGATGATGGAACAAGCATTTTCAAGACAAACAAGGACGGCTCACCTCTGAAAATTGATAGTAAAGATATGATTACTGTAGATGATACAGGTGCTGTCTACTATTATTATTTAAGAGAAATTATTGGTGATACTGCAATTGGAATAAATACTAATAAAGACGGATTTGTTAAGTGCGGTATTGAAAATAGTTATTGTGTATCTTACCAGGACGGTGATTTAAGAAATATTACATTCAAAAATGCACCTGAAATGGTAATTGAACTTACAAAGGAATGGGACGACGTTCACGATCCGAATAAAAATGATGAAATCAACTTCACATTATATCAGTCTATTTATGACTTTGGAAGTTCAGCAGAAATTCTTAAAGGCGATGATTATTATTACTGCAAGAGCAGCGAAGGTGAAGAAGTTAAGCTTGATGTAGTTGGTGATTATAAAACAGAGAATTTGACAAAGAAACTTACATCTGAGGATTCTGATAAAATTGCTGCATTCAAGCTCGTTGACGGAAAGCCGAATAAACTGTACTATTATGTACTTGAGAAAGACGGCGGAGAGGCTTATCAGCTTTCTGACTATAAAGTTACAATTTCTAATCAGGCATTGCAGTGGAACGAAGATGTAATTGAAAAGATTACTATCTCCAATAAGTGCATTTTAAAGACAATCAGCATATCCAAGCAGGATATGAGCAATGCAGGAAGTGAACTTCCAAATGCACAGATGAAGCTTACACTTAAAACTCCTGCAACAGAGGGAGCAACTCTTGAAAAGGTAGCAACCGCAGGCGGAGATAAGGTAGCTAAGAACGAAGCATTTACAGAAATCACATGGACAACAGCAGATGAAGAACTGAAACTCACAGGACTTCCTGACGGTGACTATGCACTTGAAGAAACAGTAGCACCAAACGGCTACGATGTAATCACAACATTCAACTTTACAATCAAGGACGGCGAGGTTATCACAACATCTGTTGATGATGTAAAGGTAAATGAAGAGGGCGATTTCATCACAGCCCTTGACGAAGCGTTAAAGACAATCAGCATATCCAAGCAGGATATGAGCAATGCAGGAAGTGAACTTC
>CALFMA010000017.1 GCA_937880065.1 uncultured Ruminococcus sp. | reverse complement strand
TGCACACGTTCACTGGCTTACAGGTACAGCTTCAACTGTTATGGTTGGCTGCGTTGAGGGTATCTGCGGTATGCGTCCCGATGCTGACGGTCTTGCAATTTCTCCCTCTATCCCCTCTGCTTGGGATAGCTTCAAAATTACAAAGATGTTCAGAGGAAAGAAACTCAATATCGTTGTGGATAACTCCGCACACGTTGAAAGCGGCGTTAAGTCCGTAACTCTCAATGGCGAGGCTATTGACGGAAATTACATTGCTGCTGACAAGCTTGCCGATGTAAACGAGATTGCTGTAGTTCTCGGTTAATTGATATTTGCAAAGTATTATAAAAAATGGCGGTGGGAATTATTCCTACCGCCATAAGTTTTGATATTCAATTTTATGAGAAATTCGCTTTCACATATTCAAGCATTTCAAGTTCTGATTTAGCCTCACCCAAATTCGGATAATTCTTCTCCATTTTATGGGCAAGCTGATATTCCTTTTCCGCAAGTTCTGCATTTTTCTCAATAATGAGGTAATATGCATACATAAGCTTGCGGCGGGTAATCATAGTTTTACCCGATGCTTTCACGTATTTCTGCAAATCCTTGTCATAAATCTCGTCAATTTCCGCCTTGTCAGCACCATTCACAAGCTTACAGAAAAGCATTTCGCAGTTGTACTCATTTGTATACAATTTCGGAAGTTTCGGAGTATCAATAAGTTTTTCAAACAACTTTTCAGCTTCGGCGAATTTCATTTCGTCCATAAGCCTTGCTGCACTCAAAGCAGGCATAGTTGCCGATAATTTATCTTTCTGATTTTCGTCATACTCAAACAAATTTTCAGGCATATCCTTTAATCTTCCGCCATTTGTATGCAAAGCATTGATTTTGAACTGCTTGTATAAAACTCCTCTTGCATAGGGATTTTTCGCCATTAAAAGAATATTCATTCCGTCATTGGTTACACCCAAATCAAGGGGAATAAGGTTTGTCAAACCGAGATAAACCGATAAAACTGCGGCTAATATAGAAATCAAACGCACAATGGAATTGTCAGCAAACATAAACGGAACGCATAAAACCGCCGTCAGGAGATTGAACAATCCGCCGCCGAAATTGTACCAGAAATACGGCACATCTTCGGGATTTTCCATATCGGGAGGAACCATAAGACATTGACCGCCTGTTCCTGCAATGGAGTATTTCTTGAATTTCAAACCCTGCTCCGTCTTTTGCAGAACAATTGAACCTACTCTGAATGAAAGGTATTTATACCCCGTGAGAAGTCCCATTACAAGATGTCCTGTCTCGTGAATAATCGTAGCGAGATACAAAAGAACATAGAAAGCAGCGAGAAATATTATATATTCAAGAAACGAATTATTGCTTTTTTCGGCATTTCCGTCGGGTTTTAGGAGCATCATTGCAATAAAAAATCCTAAAACTCCGCCGAAAATCATTGACACAATTGCACCGAGGTTGACTTTCTTCTTTTTTTTATCAGCCAATTACTTAACCTCAACAGTCCAGTTGAAAGTATCCTCGATTTTACCCCACTGAATACCTGTCATTGTATCATAGAGCATCTGTGAGATTGCACCAATCTTGTTGCCGTTGATTTCCATAACCTTGTCATTCCACTTGAGGTGACCAACAGGAGAAATAACAGCAGCTGTACCTGTACCGAATACCTCGTCAAGCTTGCCTGCATCGTAAGCGTCAGCGATTTCCTGAATAGAAATACGTCTTTCGGAAACCTTGATACCCTTTGACTTACAAACCTCAATAGCAGACTTTCTTGTGATACCGGGGAGGATTGAACCCTGAAGTGCAGGAGTTACAACTTCGCCGTCGATAACGAAGAAGATATTCATTGCACCAACTTCCTCGATGTACTTCTGCTCAACACCGTCAAGCCAGAGAACCTGTGCATAATTCTGCTTGTGTGCCTCGTCCTGACCGATGAGAGATGCAGCGTAGTTACCGCCTGTCTTAGCGTAACCCATACCGCCTCTTACAGCACGGACATACTTATTCTCAACATAGATATTTACAGGGTTAAGACCGCTTGCATAGTAAGCGCCTGAGGGTGAGAGAATAATCATAAAGAGATACTGGTCGCCGGGCTTAACGCCGAGGAATGGGTCGCAAGCAAAGATAAATGGACGAATGTAGAGGGATTCGCCGTCCTTTGAGGGAACCCAGTCCTTTTCAACTTTGAGAAGTTCCATAAGGCCTTCCATAGCCATATCAATAGGAAGTTCGGGAATTACAAGTCTTTCGTTGGACTGATTAAGACGCTTGAAGTTTTCCTCGGGACGGAAAAGCTGAATTTTGCCGTCAGCTGTACGGTATGCCTTCAAGCCCTCGAAAACTGTCTGACCGTAGTGCAGACACATAGCAGCTGGAGAAAGTGAAATCTCACCGTAAGGAACGATTCTTGCATCGTGCCAGCCCTTACCTGTTGTGTAGTTCATCATGAACATATGGTCTGTAAATATATGACCGAAGCCGAGAGCCTGGTCAGGTGCAGGCTTTGCCTTTAAATTCTGTGATTCAATAAATTTGATTTCCATTGTTTTATACCTCTTTTTCAATATAACTGGGATTTGTCTGCGGAGAAATAATTTTTTTCGTAAATTTTCTTACAAATAATTGTTCCTGCAACAGCCGCACCTGCAAGGAGAGCCGCAGCGGAAAGGGAAACGGTAAGAGCTATAATTGCTTTTTTTGACATAAAGATACCTCCGTTAACAAATAGATTGCAGACAAAAACTGTCTGTACAATAATTATAGCACATTTTTCTCATAATTTCTATAAAATCCTAATAAAAAAACTGCACAAAATAAACTGGATATTTCGTGCAGTTTTTTGTATTATTCGTCATATGTGCGGACACGGAGAACTGCTCCAAGGCTTTCCGCAACCTCTCTTGACGCTTCAATCTGTTCGGGAGAGATAACATCAACTACGGACATAACAACCTGAGATTTTCCCGTATTTACGCAGTCTACGGTGAATTTATGCATAGCTTCCCACGCATTTTCAAACTTAGGACGAGTAACTTTCATATACTCCTCCTTAGTGCCTGCATTAAGGCTTATGGAGATAGTGTCAATAATCTCGCAAAGTTCCTCTGCAATGGGACGATTGTTAACTAAATCGCCAAGACCGTTGGTGTTAAGGCGGAATTTCACAGTTTCGCAGTTGGATTTCAGCCATTTTGCCGTTTCAAGAAGTGCGTCAAGGCGGCAGGTCGGCTCGCCGAATCCGCAGAAAATAACCTCGTTATATGCGGAAATATCACGTTTTGAAAGGTCAGCTTTGATTTCCTCCATTGTTGGCTCATGCTCCAGCCACAGAGGGTCAGAGCCGTACGCTCCGTCACCGTTGTTTCTTATGCAGAATGTACAAGCACAAGGGCATTGATTTGTTAAATTCAAATAAAGATTTTTTCCTACCTCATAGGATATTGTCATTGCTTTCATTTTAATTCTCCTTATCTATGTAAATTCTCGGTACACGCTTTGAAATTCCGCATACCACCTCATAGCCGATTGTTCCGTAAACCGATGCAAGTTCGTCGGCTGTAATCATATCGTCGCCGTCCCTGCCTATGAGAGTTACAATATCTCCCGATTTCGCCTGTGGAACGTGGGAAACGTCAATCATAAGCTGGTCCATGCAAACTCTGCCGATTATGCGGCAGCGTATGCCGTGAACAAGAATTTCTCCCTTTGAGGAAAGCAGCCGTGAATAGCCGTCAGCATAGCCGATTGTGACCGTTGCAATTCTCATTTCACAGTCGGTGACAAATGTTCTGCCGTAGCTGATACACTGCCCTGCGTCAACGGTTTTAACCTGCGAAATAACGGCTTTAAGCTCCATAACAGGTTCAAGCCCCTGGGGAATATCAAGGGATATATCGGGGTGAAGTCCGTATAAAATAATTCCTGCACGGGACAAAGTGCTTTCAGCGGAATTTCTATAGCAGGTTGCCGCACTATTCATAAAATGAACGTGTGGCAGCTTTACACCTCGGCTTATGAGAATATCACGGACATCAAGAATGAATTTCTCCTGCTTGTCGGTATAGGCGATATTGTCGGGGGAATCGCTGTCTGCGGCGGCAAAGTGAGTGTAAATTCCCTCTACGCAGATTTTTTCAATTTCCATAATCCGCATAATTTCATCGGCACATTCCTGCGGTGTGTCGTATTTCAAGCCGATTCGTCCCATTCCCGTATCAATTTTTATATGACAGCGGATAGGCTCGGCGGTGTTATGTGAAAGAGTATCGGCATATTCCGCAGATACAACGCCCTGAATGATATTGTACATTGAAATTTCGTGGGCGTATTCCCCCGGAGTAAAGCCAAGGATAAGTATTTCCGCATCGGGACACAACTTGCGGACCGCAATCGCTTCATCAAGATTTGATACGGCAAAATATTTAACTCCGCAATCCTCCGCAAGACAGCGGATTATATGCTCATCACCGTGGCCGTATGCATCAGCCTTTACAACTGCCATAATCTCTGTGTCAGGCGAGTTGAGGGACTTTATTATGTCATAATTTTTCCTGAGCTGCGGCAGAGATACTTCTGCCCACGCACGTTTGAGATAGGGTTTCATATTTTTATCCTTTCGAGTTATTAAAAAATAGTTACAAGGTGAAAAAAAACTTGCAAAACCTTTAAATATATGTTACAATTATAATAATTGAAAGTAACGGAGGGAATATTTATGCTTAATTCCGAAAAGGAAGGCTTTTTCCGTGCCGAATTAACGGGTATGCCTGTATATTCGACAAGAGTAATGCATATCAAAAAAGAAAATGCCGTCTGCATTACAGGTCATCGTGAAAAATCAATTGTTCCATATAATAATGACCCCGCAAATCTGGATATTACGTTATTCGCTGTAAAAGCAATGCTCAATGGTTATCTGTCGGCTACTTTCAAAAAAGGCTACACTACCATTATATCGGGGCTTGCTGAGGGTATAGACTTATGGGCTGCAAAAATAGCCATTTGTCAGAAACGATACGAAAATGAAAGACATTTAATCGGAGTTATGCCCTATCGCAGGCACTTTCACGGCTTCAGCGAAGAAAACAGGAAGCTGCTTCAGGAAGTTGAACGATATGCTGATTTTCTTGTATCAACCTGCGACAATCCTGATATGGTTTACGGAAAAAAGGCAACAGCTTCTACCGACCCGCAGATTTACCGTAAACGTAATTATTATATGGTTGATAATTGTTCTGTAGTAATCGCCTTTTATAACGAGGATAATCCACGGTCGGGAACAGGTCAGACTATCCGCTATGCAAAACAGCAGGACAAGCACATTCTCTGTTTCAATTCCGAGGATATATACGAGCTTATTGAAAGGACAGACGGCGATAAAATGGCTATCTGTGAAGCAATGAAGAAGCTTGATCTCGATTTGCCAAAGGCAGATTAATTATCGGGGGCAGATTAATTATCGGGATTTATAACATCCACCTTTTTATTATATCACAATATCAGAAATTTGCAAGGTTTTTTTGAAATTTCTCTGATATTGAATTTTAATCGGCAATGCTGAAATAGCGTTTCAACAGACAGTTAATCGACAGTTTTCAACATTTTCATTTATTTTTCAACTGTTGAAAAGTTGAAAACTCTGTTGAATGGCTATTCTGCGTAACACTTTATTAACATTTGTTTATGAATAAAATATCTTATTCATAAACAATGAATATATTTTATATAAAATTATACAAATAGTTTTGGAGGACAAAGTAATGGCAAAAAAGAAAAAGACAGGAAGTATAGCAGTACCCTATCTGCTTACAATTTTCATCGGAATTATCATTGTGGGCGGCGGTACATTCTTCGCATTAAGACATTTCGGAATTATCGACGGCGACGATACTCTCCCCGAACCGCCGAAAAGACAGATTTCCACAGCTACTTACGAGGACAACCACTCAATTCTCTTTATTTACGATGAACCCGACAGGAGAAATTCAACTTCATTCCTCCTTATGCGTTCAATTCCCAAGGAAAAAAAGATTATATTTGTCGGTATTCCAAATAACACAATTGCTATTGTGGACAACGAACAGCAGAGTATGCTTTCATCCTATGAAACAAGCGGTACATCGGGTGCGGTAAACTTTACAAATAAAGTTTTCGGCATTGAGGTTGAGCGATATATGAAGCTCAATTCCGAGTCCCTCATTAAAATTTCCGATATCTTAGGCGGTGTTACTTACCCCGTAGGCGAAGATATTACAGGCTTCAACG
>CALFMA010000016.1 GCA_937880065.1 uncultured Ruminococcus sp. | reverse complement strand
AGTGCTAAAATGCAAAAAGGGAGTGTGTGTTATGAATTTTGAGAACTACACGCGCAAGTCTATGGAAGCGCTGCAGGACGCCCAGCGGATCGCAGCTGCCAACAATCATCAGCAGTTGGAGCAGGTGCATCTTCTGCTGGCACTGGTGCAGCAGGAGGAGGGATTGATCCCGCAGCTGCTGCAGAAAATGGAGATCACGGTGGAAAGCCTGACCGCTGCTGCCGGTGAGAAATTGCTGCGGCTGCCACGGGTTACGGGCAGCCGGGAGGCAGATAAGGTCTATCTCTCCCGGGCGGTGGAGCGGACGCTGGACGCGGCTCAGCAGCAGTCACGGCAGATGCGGGACGAATTTGTATCTGTGGAGCATCTGTTGCTGGGGCTTTTGGACACTGCCACAGACGAGACAAAGCAGCTTTTTGAAATGTACCGCATCACAAAGGAGAAAGCACTGCAGGCGCTGCAGTCTGTCCGGGGGAGCCAGCGGGTCACCTCAGATCGTCCGGAGGATACCTATGATGCGCTTTCCAAGTACGGAACAGACCTTGTAAAGCGGGCACGGGAGCAGAAAATGGACCCGGTGATCGGCAGGGATGAGGAAATCCGCAACGTGATCCGGATTTTGTCCCGGAAGACCAAGAATAATCCGGTGCTCATCGGGGAACCGGGTGTCGGGAAGACCGCGGTGGTAGAGGGGCTTGCCCAGCGCATTGTCCGCGGCGACGTGCCCGAGGGGCTCAAGGACAAGACCGTTTTCTCCCTTGATATGGGCGCACTTATTGCAGGTGCGAAATATCGGGGGGAATTTGAGGAGCGTCTGAAAGCTGTTCTCAACGAGATAAAAAACAGCAGCGGTCAGATTATTCTCTTTATTGATGAACTTCACACAATTGTAGGTGCAGGCAAAAATGACGGTGCTATGGACGCAGGAAATCTGCTTAAACCTATGCTTGCAAGAGGTGAACTCCACTGTATTGGCGCTACAACTCTTGATGAATACCGCAAATATATCGAAAAGGATGCGGCTCTGGAGCGTCGTTTTCAGCCTGTTATGGTTGATGAACCTACAGTTGAGGACTCAATTTCAATTCTCCGTGGACTTAAAGAGAGATATGAGGTATTCCACGGCGTAAAAATCAGCGATAATGCCCTTATATCGGCGGCTGTGCTGTCTAACCGCTACATCAGCGACAGATTTCTCCCCGACAAGGCAATTGACCTTATTGATGAAGCCTGTGCGACAATCCGCACGGAAATGGACTCTATGCCTACGGAACTTGACGTAATATCGAGAAAAATTGTACGTCTTGAAATTGAGGAAACGGCTCTGAAAAAGGAAAGCGATACAATTTCAAAGGAACATTTAGAGGAAATTCAAAAGGAACTGTCGGAATTGCGTGAGCAGTTCAATGCTATGAAAGCCAAGTGGGAGAACGAAAAGAACGATATATCGGCGGTTCAGAAGCTTCGTGAGGAAATTGAAAGCGTAAACGGACAGATTGAACAGGCTGAGCGTGAATATGACCTTAACAAGGCGGCGGAACTGAAATACGGCAAGCTGCCAAATCTTAAAAAAGAACTTGAGGCTCTTGAAGTGCAGGCAGAGCGTGACAGCGGCGAAAACCGTCTGCTCCGTGATAAGGTTACAGAGGACGAAATTGCGAAAATCGTCTGCCGCTGGACAGGTATTCCCGTTTCAAAGCTTATGGAGGGCGAAAAGGAGAAAATACTGGGGCTTGAAGAACTTCTCCATAAGAGAGTTATCGGACAGAGCGAAGCTGTGGAAAAAGTCAGCGAGGCGATTATTCGTTCAAGGGCAGGTATTCAGTCCCCCGACAGACCAATCGGTTCATTTATGTTCCTCGGTCCCACAGGCGTGGGAAAAACGGAGCTTGCAAAGGCACTTTCGGAAATTCTCTTTGACGATGAAAAGAATATGATTCGCATAGATATGAGCGAATATATGGAAAAATTCAGCGTAAGCCGCCTTATTGGAGCACCTCCCGGATATGTGGGATATGACGAGGGCGGTCAGCTTACGGAAGCAGTCCGCAGAAAGCCTTATTCAGTTGTGCTTTTTGATGAAATTGAAAAGGCTCACCCCGATGTTTTCAATATCCTCCTGCAAATCCTTGATGACGGAAGAATTACCGATTCACAGGGCAGAACGGTGGATTTCAGAAATACAATAATAATTCTCACATCAAATCTCGGCTCTCCCTATATATTGGAGGGAATAGGCGAGGACGGAGAAATTACACAGCAGGCGAGAGAGGACGTGGAAAAGCTGTTGAAACAGCAGTTCCGCCCAGAATTCCTCAACCGTCTTGACGAGATAATTTTCTATAAGCCCTTGGCGAAAAATGAAATTGTGGGAATTCTTGACCTTATGCTGGAAGATTTGCAGAAGCGTCTTGACGACAAGCATATCCGCATAAATGTGACAGATGATGCAAAGAATTATATTGTGGAAAACGGCTATGACCAGAATTTCGGTGCAAGACCTTTAAGACGGTTTATTCAGCGTAATGTTGAAACTGCGGCGGCAAGAATTATTCTAAGCGGTAATATTTCAAGCGGCGATACCATAACAATTGATGTGTATGACGGTAAACTGATTGCGGAATAATCGGGAAAAAACTGGATTTTGTATAGTCGTAATTTATAAAAACGATGAAGAAAAACGATGCATAATATGGCAAAATGTCATTTTTTTGAAAATACCGCCTAAATCCCTTGACAAAGTGGAAAAATAGGTATATAATGCAATTATCTTAAAGAAATTGGAGGAAATATGAAATGACAAAATCTGAACTTATCGCTGCTGTTGCAAGCAAGACAGATTCCACAAAGAAGAACGCAGAGGCTGCTGTTAACGCTATGATCGAGGCTGTTACAGAGGCTCTCGTAAACGGTGACAAGGTTTCTATCGTTGGATTCGGTACTTTTGAGGTACGTGACAGAAAGGAAAAGACTGTTATCAATCCTCAGACAAAGAAGAAGATGACAGCTCCTGCTTCTAAGGCTCCTGCATTCAAGGCAGGTCAGGCTCTCAAGAGCGCTGTTAACAAGTAATAACGGAGGAAATAATATGGCAAAGAAAGCACCTGCAAAAGCAGTAGAAGTAAAAGAAGAAGTAAAGGCTGTTGAAGCTGTAGCTGAAACAGCAGTTAAGGAAGCACCTGTAGCTGAGGCTGTTCCTGTTGAAGCTGCTCCTGTTGAGGAAGCTCCAAAGAAGCGTGCAACAAAGTCCGCTTCAAAGAAAACAGCTGAAAAGAAAACAGCTGAGAAGAAACCTGCTGCTAAAAAGACAGCAGAGAAGAAAACAGCTGAAAAGAAGACAGCTGAGAAGACATCTTCAAGAAAAGCTGCTCCTAAGACAAATCTTTTTATTCAGTATCAGGGCGTTGAGCTTTCATATGCCGATCTTATTGAGAGAGTTAAGGCTGACAGCGGAATTGACAGTCCAAAGTCTGTTAATATCTATGTAAAGCCTGAGGACAATATGGTTTACTATGTTGTCAATGAAAATGAAAAGGTTGGCGGATTTGTAATTGCATAATCTGCGGCTGAAATGAACTTTTATATCTCCCGAAGAAATTCGGGAGATATTTTTTATGTGTTGTTATTACAAATTGTATAATATTTGATAAAATATACTGCTTATTAATTAGTATTTTTACTATCGAGAATGATGTGTCGATTATTTTTAGGCATAGAATTGTTGGTCTTGACGATAATGCTAATTAGTTTTATTAAATCTGCACAAAAAAACTGAGTGAAATTTATATACGCATAGTTGTTAAAACGTATTGCAATTTTTGCATAAAAGTGGTATAATTATTATAATAAAGTGCGGAACTATACCTTGACGAGGGATAGGCTATCGGATAGTTCCCATTTTTTGATATATATATTATTTTATTTTTTAGGAAAGGGTGATTTTCGTATGAAAAAAACTTTGGGGAAACGCATAATTAGCGGCGTAACCTCGCTATTACTCGGCTTGTCTGCTTTTTCACAGGCAATGCCCCTCAGCAACGGAGGTGTGCTGAAAGCAAAGGCGGTGAATAACAAAGATGACGGTTTGCCTATAATGGAAACTCCTTATGAGGAATCCATGTGGTACAGAGGCGGACCTCTGGGCGTTGCAGGTGATTTCCATATCTTTGCTTTTGACACTGCAACAGTTGACAAGCACACAAACGGTAACGTAGCTGCACCGCACGTAATTGGCGGTAATGCTTCGCCTAACCAGTATGTAGGCCGTCTTGTCAATGTTATTGGTGAAAAGTGGGAAACACCGGACGCTGTTATGAATAATATCCCTGACGTTATTATTCCTAAAAACTATACAGCATATGATAAGAGTGGCAAGAAGATAAGTTATCCCTCTGAAAGATCAAAGTTTACTATTAAAAAGGGTCCTGAGGGAGAAATGGGACTTACACGACTTGACACACTCGATAAAACCTACATCGGACATTGGACTGAAAAATTTATTAACTTTAAAGAGTTAAGAAAGACTTACAGTGATTTGTCTGACACATATGCTGCAAAGGAACAGAATGCGACTGTTGAGTTTAGTAAAGATACGGGAACAGGCGAACAGCATATCTTAATAACTTTGAATCCTGAGGGAGAAAATGTTGTTAATCTGAAATACAGCGATTTCTTCCCTGACGGTAATGTGACATCTACAATGCCTGATAAATGTAAGTTATTTATTACAGGTCTTAATTTGTCAGAATATCAGACAACAATAACAGATGAAAAAGGTCAGACAACTGAGATTACAGCCACTAAAATCAATGGTAACCAGTCTGTTATAATCAATATTGATATGACAAATTATGATAAAAACGTATTTGATTTATCTAAGATAGCAGATAGTAATATAAAATATTTTGGAAAAGATGCTGTCGGAAAAGATTGGACTGATCTTGAAAATTATCCTGAACTTAAAATCAAAAATGGTGAGGGAACTGTAACCAACGGTACAAATATTCTTGTCAATATTGCAAACGTTGGCGAAACAAGAGAAGAACCAACAACAGAAGTTGCAGAGTCAACCGAAACAGCAGATCCAAATGTGTCAACTGAGCCTACACAGCCTACTCAGCCGCAGCAGCCACAGCAGCCGCAGCAACCACAGCAGCCGGGTGGTCCAGGTGGTCCGGGCGGAGCATCAGATCAGCTTTTAGTAAGATTTTCAATAGCAACATTTTCTGTTCTTGCTCCTGATGTTGACCTTCGTATAAACAACACCAATGGTACATTTATTGCCGAAGATGTTGCTGTAGAAGGCGAAACACATATGGCATTCTTCATGCAGCCCCTTACTGAAGGTAAAACAGGCGATATTACTGCATCTAAAAAATGGGGTAATGGTTACGATGCTCATGCAGATGATTCTGTTAATGTAACTCTTTATCGTTCTGTTAAGTCTGATGTAGACATTGCTAATTTTGATGCTCTTGCATCGGCGGATGAGGAAAGATATAATCAAGAAAAATCTGATTATGAGACGAATTATAATACAAGATTACTTGAATTATACGAAGGCCTTGATATCTGGAGTTCTGCATTAGAAAAGAATTATATGGCTCCTCAAAAGCCTGATGATACAGTAACTCCTTTGTCAGTTTTAGGTTTAGAAAATGGCGGAGATAAAAAAGGCGATGTGGACCCAAATAAAAATGTTCTTAGCAATACTATTTATAGTGACGGCGTGTATCCTTTTAAGGCTGTTGATGGTATGTATGGAGAGCGTCAAAGTATTGCAACGATACAAAAAGTTACCTTTGAATATCCATTTCCTATGGAACGCAATGTGTACACAAACTTGTTTGAAATAAAACAAGAGGGTATGGGACATCCTTGGGGTACAATGACATCAACGCTTTATTTCAATCTTAAGGATTATGATTTCAGCCAGACGGATAATAATACTATATGGGTAGGATATCCACAGACAGTAGAAGGACAGAAGGATTATAGCAATGGTGCTATGATTACTATTGACCCTGAAACAGGCAAGGTTACAAAAATTAATGGACAGCCTGCTAATACTGTTGTTGGCCGTCAGTACGAAAAGGTTGAAAGCGTAGAGCTTAATGCCGAAAATGGTTGGCAGTATAAGTGGGAAGAACTTCCTAAAATGAACGAAACGGGTTCAACTTATTTCTATTATCTTGTTGAAGAACCTGTTGAGAATTATGAAACATCGTATGAGAACAATGGTACTCCTTGCGGTGATGGTGCTACAATCGGAGTTTCA
>CALFMA010000015.1 GCA_937880065.1 uncultured Ruminococcus sp. | reverse complement strand
GAAACGCTCTCTCAGGCAATTCAAAATCATGACATCAACGCCTTGCAAAATCTCCACCGTCTCGTCCGGGAGCGAATGACAATCGGAAATATATCCGATTTTACGCTCATTGTCCTCGAACAAGTATCCAGAACATGGAAAATTATGCTCGACCTTCAGCCGCGTCACGTTCACCGGGCCTATCTTAAAAACATCATCGTTTTTAAATTCGATTTTAGGACAGGAGATTCTTCCTTCTGGTATTCGTCCTTCTACATCAATTCCAACTTATTTGGTAAATGGAATCGATGTAGAGGTACATGGCATTAATAGCTTTCAATCTTGTGTACAGATAAAAATACAGGATATAATGTTGTTGGCACATGGCTTTGGTAAAGATGAAGCAGATGAAACAGAAGTAACACTAGGTCATCTTCTGTCAAGTTTATTTGTTTCCACACCATTACAGCCATTCGAACACATTGCTTTGTTGGATACTCCTGGATACTCTAAAGCAGATACAGTTGCATATTCTGCCAAAACAGATGAAAAAATTTCACGTACACAGTTGAATTCCAGTAATTTTATTTTGTGGTTTTTAACTGCTGAAAGTGGTACAATTACAGAATCTGATATTGCATTTATTAAGACTTTAAAACCAGATATTCCGAAGCTGATTATTGTAAATAAGGCTGATAAAATCTTTTACGATGAACTTGAAATAGTAGTTGAGAAAATTAGGGATACGTTGGATATAAAAGGTATAAAATATTTGGATGTGCTTACATATTCTAGTGATGAACCGGATGATTATGACAAGAAAAAAATAATTGACTACTTAAAACAGTGGAATAGTAGTGTGACAGAGAGTCGATTCGCTTATAATTTCAAGGTGTTGTTTTCAAAGTGCAAGGAATACTATGATACATTATTGGATAATGAAAAGAAACAGCACAGTCGTCTTTCACACATTCTTGCGGATTTTTCACTTGAAAATGATGATGCAAGAGACTATCTGAACTCAATGGACAGAGCAGCATTACGAAATATCGAGAGCATCAAAGAATTAAGAGATAAGCTGAAAAATTTGCAGAAAACATTCTTCACAGAAATTAAGCGTGTAGCTGATGTTGTATCTATCGAGATGCCTGAACCGTCAGACATTGATTTGCTTTCAGATCGAATAGCTAACCCCAAAGAAATATTGGATATATATTGTCAAAATAATGGAATGGATACACCTAAATGTCAGAAACAGCGAGCTAATTTCGCAATGATTTTAACAGAATGTTTTAGGGATTTAAATTCTGTGTTTAATAGTATTTCTGGAACTACACAATACAAGTCAGAGCTTACTAAATTGCTTATGACTGCTACTGTTTTAAATCGAAAAGATATTCATTTAAATGATTGTATGGATATTCACTCAAAATCAATTTATAAAATACTGGGAGGTAATTGATTTGTCAAAAGAAATAAATGTTAAAGTGGAACAGATTCGAGCTTTTTTTAAGAAGAATCAACCTAAAAGTCATCCTATTACAGAACATCCTATAAGTAAGTGTGATGAATATACTTGTGGACTCTATTTTGATATGCTTTGTGTAATAGCACAGTATGAAAATGAGGATACTGAAAATACGTTTCGTTTTATTCAGCGAATTATGGCATCGTGTAACGGATCTTTGTCTATTACAGAATACAGCAAACGTGCTATGGAAATTACAACAGAAAAGATATCTGAATTTCTTAAACAGTGTAAAGATGTTGAGCTTCAGGAGATTTTCTTCATAGACAGCCTTTTGATTTCATGTGCAAATGGTTCGCCCAATCAAAAACAGATTGAATTCCTGGCTGAAATAGGTGATGTTATAGGATTTGATAAGAAAAAATTGAAATATCTTAGTGATTTAGCAGTTTTGATACTGGAGCAAGATTCAGAAAAGTATCATAAAGCGAACGGTGCATATGAGGATGAAGATAAGGTAAGAATTCTTGAAAAAGTCATTTGTTATTCTAAACTTTTTGTGGATGGAATTATCATTGATACTCAAAAAAATAAGTATTATTATTCACTTGAAAAGAGCGAATTTTTATTAAAAAATGTAACATTTTCTAATATGGAATGTATTATAATAGAAAATAAAATAATTTCTGGCTGCGATATAAAATTTATTTCATCTAAAAAAATTATACTAAAGAACTGTGAAATTAAAGAGTTAACAGTACCTTTATCTTTTGATTCTGTAGAAGATATTATAATTGACAGCTGTAAATTTACAAATTGTGGAAAGGATAGACGTGATAACGGAGGTGCAATCCTTATAAAAGGAGCTATAAATAATATAAAGGTTATTTATTCACACTTTTTAAATTGTACTGTTGGCGGAAAATATGATGGAAGATATGGGGAGTTATGCAAATAGATAATCCGAATTATTGGAATGGAGGTTTTAGTGAGATTATATTTTCTGATTGTGAATTTTATGACTGTTCTGCTGAAAAGGGGGCGATTTGTGCATATAATTATCAAAAGGTGATAGCACAAAATTGTTATTTTAATAAATGTCATTCTCGGGAAAAAGGGTTGTTTTATTCTTATTCTGAATTTCGTGAAAAAGGAAATGAGATAGTATATGTAGGGGAAAATAATAAATTTGTTAATTGTAGTACTGAATACATCGAAGGTGATTATGAAACATACGAAATAATAAATGGAGAATATGTAGTATGTTGATGTTTAATAAAATTGTGTCAGAGCAAAAGAAAATTAATTCGTTTATAGCTTTTGCTGATGAAAAGATATATCAGTTATCTGATTATGAAAACTATATTTCCGTATCCGATTTGAAACGTATACGAAATAATTTTGAAGAAAAAGTAAATGATTTTTGTCGTAATGACCGTAAACTTAATATTGGGGTTATTGGTCAAGTGAAGGCTGGTAAATCAACTTTTCTGAACGCTTTATTGTTTGACGGCAAGGAGGTACTTCCGAGTGCAAGAACACCTAAAACAGCAACTCTCACTAAGATTGAATATGGTGATAAAAACAGTATTTGCGTTGATTACTATAGTCATGACGAGAGGTCTTTGATAGAGGAATATTCTCGCTCTGATATTGTTGATAATGAACATAATGTAGCAAGAGAAATAATGAAAATGGTTTCTGAAAATAATGTTGATCCTTATTCTTATCTTGAGAAATGTAGAGATGAGATCACATTTGATTCATCAATTTCACTTATGGGAGAACTTAACGAGTATGTAGGTGAAAATGGAAAACTCACACCTTTTGTAAAAAATGTAACAATTTATATGAATTGTCCAGAACTTGAGGATATTAGTGTGGTAGATACACCTGGTTTGAATGATGCTATTGTCTCTCGTACTGACAAAACAAGAGAGTTTATTGAGAAATGTGATGTTGTATTTTTCCTTAGTCGTGCTTCGCAATTTATTGATGATACTGATATGAAGCTTGTTACTTCGCAACTGCCTCAAAAAGGTGTGGAGAGGTTGATTTTAATTTGTAGCCGTTTTGATGAGGGATTATTAGACGAGCTTCGTAAAATTGGTTCTCTTCGTGATACAGTAGATTCAGTAAAACAAGCTCTATGCAAGCAGGCTGAGGAAATTATAAAGCGTGCTAAGAATGAAGGAAGAAATGTAACGAGAGTACTAGAACAATGTCGTACACCCATTTTTATTTCATCAATTGTTTATAATATGGCTTATAAGTCAACAAAAGAATAT
>CALFMA010000014.1 GCA_937880065.1 uncultured Ruminococcus sp. | reverse complement strand
CTGCTGATACATCAGCAGCACCCGAAGAAACAACAGTTCCTGAGAACGTACTTTCCGGTAACGCAGACGCTGAAAACGCTTTCTACGTTTGGATGTGGAACGATGACGTTAAGAAGATTCTTGACGGCGTTCTCGCAGAAGTTGACCCTGACCTCTACGGCAGAATCGTTTACGTAAACACAGGTGGATCTAACTGGTATCAGGAAAAGCTCGACAACATTCTTGAAGACCCCAGCAACGCTCTCTACCCTGACGTAGTTGCACTCGAGGCTGACTACATCCTCAAGTACACAAACTCTGACTACATTCTTCCTATTGCTGACCTCGGCATCACAGCTGATGACCTTGCTAACCAGTATGCATATACACAGCAGATCGTTACAGTTGACGGCGCTCTCAAGGGTGTTACATGGCAGGCAACTCCCGGCCTCTTCGCTTACAGAAGATCCATCGCTAAGGAAGTTCTCGGTACAGATGATCCTGCAGAAGTACAGGCTCAGATTTCTGACTGGACTAAGTTCAACGATGTAGCTGCTAAGATGAAGGAAGCTGGCTACACAATGCTCGCTGGTTATGCTGATGCATACAGAACATACTCCAACAACGTTACAACTCCTTGGGTAGTTGACAACGCTCTCCAGATCGACGATTTCTGCAAGTCATACGCTGACACAGCTAAGGCTCTTTGGGACTGCGGCGGTGTTACAAAGAACAGCCAGTGGGCTTCTGATGGTTCATGGACAGCTGCTGGTACAACAGGTGCATGTATGGGTTACTTTGCTTCTACATGGGGCTTCGGTGGATTCTTCCTCGACGCTGCAGGCGGCGAAGGTGGTCCTGAGTACGGTAACTGGAACCTCGTACAGGGCCCAACACCTTACTACTGGGGCGGTACATGGATCGTTGTTAACCCTGCTACAGACAACGGTCAGGAAGCACGTGACTTCATCATCTCTGCAACTTCTGACGAGGCTCAGATGTCTGACTACGCTGTTAAGAAGCCTGAGTATGTAAACAACACAGCTGTTATGGATAGCCTTATCAATGCTGATACAATCTTCAACGAGAAGATTTCCGGCAACTTCAAGGATAATCAGAACTACTTCAAGGTTCTTGCTGAGAACGCTAAGTCAATCGACTTCAATGGACTTATCACACCTTATGACTCAACAATCAAGGGTGCATTCCAGGATGCAATCAGAGATGATTACCTCATGGGCGAAAAGTCTTACGAGGATGCTCTTGAGACATTCAAGGATAAGGTTGCTGAGTCTATCACAACTATCGACGTTGAATAATTTCTGTGACTGAATTGTCTAACAACTAAATAACAATTATACCCTACGGAATACCATGTGTATTCCGTAGGTGTGTATTTGTCTATTGTTAAAAAATATTCCGAGAGGGTGTGTGTTATGGCATCAGCTGCGCAGAGACGTATTAAATCAATCAGCTATGCAAAATACGGCTATATATTCATTCTGCCGTTTTTTATTGTTTATTTCTTTTTCCAGTTATATCCTCTGATTAACACATTCATAGTAAGTTTCTACGGTAATGGTCCTAATGTAGAAGAAGCTGTAGGTTTTGAAAACTACAAGACAATTCTTTTCGGTGGTGACCGCCGTGCAAATGCTATTCACAAGGCATTTTTAAAGTCTTTGGGTAATACTTTCATCCTTTGGATTGGTAACTTTATTCCCCAGATTGCACTTTCACTTTCACTTGCTGTATGGTTTACAGAGGCTAACCTTAAGATTCCGGGAAAGGGATTCTTCAAGGTTGTTATGTATCTTCCCAACATCATCACAGCAGCATCTGTTGCTGTACTCTTCCTCCAGCTTTGCGGTCAGTCCGAGTCTAACCCCGGATTTATCAACCTCTTGCTGAGTAAAATGGGTATTGTTGAGTATAATGAAGCTTCAAAGCTTTATGATACAATTCCTTTGATTCAGGGTGTTTGGGAATCAAGATTTGTTGTTATGTTTATCCAGACATGGATGTGGTTCGGTAACACAATGATCATGCTCATGTCAGGTATTCAGGGTATTAACCCATCACTTTTCGAGGCTGCAAGCATCGACGGTGCAAGCTCAGGTCAGGTATTCACAAAGATTACTCTGCCCCTCCTTTCACCTATTATGGCTTACACTCTCGTAACATCTATGATCGGTGGACTTCAGATGTTCGATATTCCTAAGCTTTATAGTGCAACAGTTAACCCTGATGAGGATCTTCGAACAGTTGCCGTTCTTATTTATGAGTATTTCCATGCTCAGATGGATGAAAACAAAATGGGCTTGGCTGGTGCTGCATCAGTTATCCTGTTCTTTATCACTCTTGTTCTTGGTATTATTTCCTTCTATATCACAAGAGATAAGGATGAAATTGCTAAGAAGAAGCAGAGAAAGAAGATTGCTAAGCAGTTAAAGCAGGAAAGTAAACAGTTTGGAGGTTTTTCAATATGAGTAAAATGAAAGCAACTTATGGAGAACCAAAAGACAATTACTCTGCTAAAATAAGAATTAAGTCTACAGTTCTTGTAATATGGTTTATTATTCTGACAGTTATCTGTCTGTTACCTATTTACATACTTATTATCAATGCTACTCGTGAGCATAAGGATATTGCTAACTCACTCAGCTTTATTCCGGGTACACATTTCTTCAAGAACCTGGAAACAATCAATACTAACCCTACAATGAAGATGGCATATGATGCTTTCCATGGTTATAAGAACAGCTTGATTATCACAGTTCTTTCATGTTTCCTTACTGTATTCTTCTCAGCTATGACAGCATACGGTATTCATGTTTATGACTTCAAGCTCAAGGATATTTCATATACAGTAATCCTTCTTGTAATGATGGTGCCTATGCAGGTTACATCTGCCGGTTTCGTATCATTTATGGCTGATCTTCACCTTACAAATACAAAGATTCCGCTTATTCTTCCTGCAATAGCAGCTCCTTCGGTAGTATACTTCATGCGTTCTTACATGAAGTCATCATTCCCGCTTGACATCGTTGAAGCGGCACGTATCGACGGTACAGGAGAGTTCAGAACATTCCTTACTATCGGTCTTCCTATGATGAAACCTGCTATCGGTGTACAGGCTATATTTGCTTTCATCGCTAACTGGAATAACTTCTATACACCTTCTATGATACTTGTATCAAGAGAACCAAAGCAGTATACTATGCCTATGATGGTTCAGTCAATTCTTTCTAATGATAAACTTAGTGACATGGGTGTAAGATATACAGCTATCATGCTTTCAATCTTACCTGTTATGGTTATCTATATTCTTCTTTCAAGAACTATCGTTGAAGGCGTTGCTGAAGGTGGCGTTAAGGAATAATATTTCCGGAAAAACAATCGAAGATTATAATATTTTATTTATAAAAAAATACGACAGTTTTAAGCTGTCGTATTTTTTTATGTAAAAATAAGACCCACATCAGAAAGATGAGGGTCAGACTGTTATTTTTTAAGTATCTTTTCTGCTATAAAAGCTAGTATAAGCATAAAGAGATTTATAATAACTATAGTAGAACCTGCAGGAGTATCTATACTGTAAGAGAGTCCAAGACCGACAATAAAGCATAGTGTAGAAACAAGTGATGAGGATATCACAACAGACTTGAAGCTTCTGCAGAGTCGCATAGAAGTAATAGCAGGGAATATAAGAAGGCTTGACATAAGCAACGCACCCATAAGACGCATACCTATAACAGTTGTTATTGCAGTGAGAAAAGCTATAAGCATATTATAAAAATCAGATTTTATTCCTGTAGCTTTTGCAAATGATTCGTCAAATGTTACAGAGAAGATTTTATTATAAAAAGTAAAAATGGTATATTATACTGAATATGTTTAATACAATTTTTCATGTTTTTTTACATACGGTTAAAGATACTATTTTAACCTTACCAATATTGTTCTTGTGTTATCTTCTAATTGAATTGTTGGAAGATAAAATTTTGCATGGTTATATTTTAATTTGGCTCCTACACCCAATCGTTTGTAAGCGGCTGGCAC
>CALFMA010000013.1 GCA_937880065.1 uncultured Ruminococcus sp. | reverse complement strand
CAAATGTACTGATATAATGGAGAAAAAGAATCTGACTGTTACAAGCACAACCTACGACGGTTCATCGCACTGGAGCATACGTTATAAGGATGACAATGATAAAGAGTATTATTATGGTCTGAGCGTACTCGCCTCTAATCTTGAAGTTGATCCCCTTGATTATGAGGAGGGTGATGTCTGTACATTTGCATTGTATAACGGAAATATGGTTGTTCCCCTTCCAAAACAAAACATCGAAGAAAACCCTGTAATGACAATGGGCGATGTAAATGGTGACAATGAATTTAATATTGCAGATGCTGTTTTGCTCCAGAAATGGCTGCTTGGCTCTCCTGATACACAACTTACAAATTTTAAAGCAGCAGATTTCTGCAAAGATAATAGGCTTGATGTGTTTGATTTGTGCTTGATGAAACGTGATTTGCTTGAAAAAACAAATAACTCCGATTCAATTGATACATTTGGATTGACACCGACAAAATCGGGAGTTGACGAGTTTATGTCACAATACGATGTTCCTCAAAGCGAGTATGAAAATGACGAACTCTACAATATAACTCCTCAAGAGATAACAGAAAAATATGGATTCCGCATTTTCAAACACAGTAATAACTGCGAAAGCTTCCTTGAATATAATGATAACATATATACGCTCGGAACGGGTTTTGGAGGTTATGGAACAACTTCTTTTGCCGTTGCAGATTTGAACAATGACGGAAATATAGAAATCTATTATACATTTTCCTGTGGTTCAGGTTTGCATTGGTCACAAATTGGATATTTTGATACTGCATTATCTGAGGAAGCTGGTTTTGATTATACCTGTATGAATGATGATATAGCCTTGACTGTGAACAACGGACAGCTTGAAGCTTATACTGCTGATTGGAATATTAAAAGCTTTGTTGATATAGAAGCCACACCTAAAGACAAGGTTGGTGAAATATCAGTTGAAAACGGAAATATCGTCTTTAATACAGTATCAGAAAATTGAATTGTCAAAAGCTCACATTATAAAAATCACCTCTGTTGGATAAATTCTCCAGCAGAGGTGTTTGTTATACCTATTTATCGTTGATTATTCAAAATCTTCCCTTGTAAAAGTGTATTTTTTATCATAGTTACCGTCAAGGCAAATATCAAAGGCGAATTCATCAAGTTTGTAAACACATGACCATTCTGTATTTTTCTGTTTAGCTTCATTAGTAAGCTGCATAGCTTCATCAGCATTGAGGATATTGTTCTTTTCAGCCAGACGGGCTTTGATAATATCATATCGTTTGCATTTCCAATCTGATTCATAATACTCATGTTTTTCACAAAGGACTTCATTTGTACAGCCTGTATCCTCGACTATAAACATTTCATCGTCGTCCCATTCCACAACAACTGAACGACCTGTTTTATCGGTGATATACAAGTGGAATGAATCACCTAAAAATGAGTGATAATCGTAGGATTCAAGGTACTCAATCGCTTCATCAACAGATGCACAGGTATCAAGAATAACTCTTATAGCCATAATTGGCATAAAGTCTTTTTTACCGTTATCCTGATGAATTTCCGGAGTGTTGAGCTGTAAAATTCCTATTCCCAATCCCTTTTCGTTTATTCCATCCATACAGATATATGGTGCGGAAAGCATATACAGCTTAGCAAGGGAAGAATCAGCATCAATACCATTTTCTGTATTTATGCCATAGAAAGCGAGGTCAGCTATTCCATAAGAAGCGTATCCGTCTTTCGGCTCACTGTATACTACCAGAGTGTCGGTATCATAGTAGTCATAGTTTCTTCCGAAAAGTCGCTGCCCCTCAGGCGATGTGGCTGTGAATGCTGAGCAAGCAAAATTATCAGGGTCAACTTTAAGAGGAATACCATACAAATTTTCCTTGATAATCCAGTTTATATATTCATCAACAGTATCAATATCTGCATTAATCAAGTTATCAATTTTACAGTCATATTTGCAAGTCATTTTATATAAGCCGTCATCAATCTTTGTAATTGAAGAAACAGCCTTTATCTTTCCGCTTATAGAGATAATCAGAATAATTATTCCAAGCAGAACAGCTGCAAAAAAGGCAATAAGGAATTTTTTTCTGAAAAGCACTGTAAGCAGAATAAATGCTCCAATCGCTAAAAGAGTGCTTCCCACAGCTATAAATAATTTGCCATTTTGTATATCTCCGAATTTTATGTAATAGGAGGAAATTTCATTCTGATTTGCTTTAATTTCTTCATTCAGCTGTTCTTCAGAGATGTTCATTTCCAGCTTTTCATACACAGGAGCAACTTCATTATGAAAATAATCCGCTATTGTCTTATTGAATTTTTCGGTCATTTCAGCATCGCATTTCATCAAAGTACCACAAAAGTCCATATCATTATGAACCTCTTTATTCATAGCAGATTTAAAGGCTAATTTTGACGAATCAGATACTTCCATGCCGATATAAACATATTCGCTATCTTCAATGTTTTCATCCTCAATATAACACATAAGAAATAATGTGCTGTCTTCAGTTTTCTCTGTAAGAAAGGGCATTGCTTCTATATTTCCCCTGAATTCTTTTCCGACATCTTCCTCAGAAATATTGAAATGGTCAAGTACAGGCAGATTTTCCATCTGATTGTTTTTTTCTCTGATGATGCCAATAATAAGTGGAATAATTCCGCTTATGATAATAATTATTGATATTACTATTGCTGCTATTTTCTTTTTACTCATACATAAACCTCGTATCTTTTTAATTTTGTGGATTGATAAAAATATAACACATTTGATTTCACTTGTATTACATTTTTTGATAAACACAGTTTATATTTATTAATTCACATTATAGATTATATCAGATGTTTTACTAAAAGTCAATAGGATTTTCTTTAAAACGTAAAATGAGAGCAATCAAGCTGCGAGGGAGATTTTTAGATATACCCTTTAAAGATTACTACTAATAATTACCACAGACATATTGCAAATATAAAGAAATTATGGTATAATCGTAATGGTGATAAAATATGCGTACAACTGAAATTTATGTATTTTCCGCCGCACTTGCCATTGCTCTGACGGTATTCACGCTGTTTACCGCACTAAATGTAATGGCAATACTTGTGCTTTTCGGATTTATAATGATAGCTCTAACGCTGAGAAGTATTGAGGATGAGGACAAACGAAAGGGCGTTTTCCCTATGTTTCTTATGACAGGGCTTTACTCAATTTTTTCTGGAAATACAGCGGCATTTCTTATAATGTATGAATGTAGATTCAGACGTGAAATACAACTGCTTCTGCCAGCCGTTTCCTATGCTTTGTATGCGGTATTGAACGGAGAAAGGGATATTCCGCATATAATTTTACGGTTTGTAATGCTTATAGCAGGAGCAGCACTTCTGTACTTGTTTGAAAGCTTTATCTGCCGTTATTACGACGCAAGAAACAGCGTTTCTAAATCTGTGAGTGTAACAGCTCTCAGCGAAATGTACACAAAAAAACTGAATCAGGAACTTGTGATAAAGAACTT
>CALFMA010000012.1 GCA_937880065.1 uncultured Ruminococcus sp. | reverse complement strand
TTGCCGATCCGCACGGAGCAAACTTTAGTTTGCGGATGTGCGAGGCACTTTAAATTATAATATAGGGTATCGTTCTGCGATACCCTTAGCTTATTTAGGAGATATTTATGAAAAAAAGAAATTGGATTATACCTATAATCGCACTTTCCTCCGTATTCTGGAGCTGTTCCACAGATACTCCGTCTGCACCTGCGGAAACTCCCTCACAGTCCTATGCTGCGGAGAATTCAACTCCTGCCGAGGAGCAGGAAAGTGATACAGGAAAAGGCGTTGCATTAATCAGCATTGAAACGAAAAACAAAGCCGATAATGTTATGGATTTCGTGGAAAAGCCTGTTGCACCTCACGTTGCCGCAGATATTGCAACATGGACTCCCAATTATGAAATGCCACCTGCACCATATTATGAGGATTGCCTTGTAACGGTCAAGGACAAAAACGACAATATAACAATTGAAAATGCCGACGCAAAAGTAAAAGTACGTGGCAACTGGACCACAACCTATGACAAAAAGCCCCTGCGTATAAAATTCGTGGAAAAACGCAATATGCTTGGACTTAATGACGGTGCTGAGATGAAAAACTGGGTACTCCTTGCTGAATATAAGGACGGCTCAATGCTCCGTGATAAGGCTGCACTTGAAATTGCAAGAGGACTTCTTGAAGAGGACGGTTTATACGCATCTGATGCGGAATTTGCTGAGGTTGAAATCAACGGCGAATACTGGGGAATGTATCTTCTTGCGGAATTGCAGCAGATAAATCCCAACAGAGTCAATATAACCGAGCCTGCCACAGTTGACTATGCAGGGACGGATATTGGCTATTTCCTTGAATTTGACGGCTATTTTGACGATGAACCCGAATTGCAGATGTTCCACGTTGACTATGCCGATAATGCACCCCTTGTGCCATTTGACGGCGAGGGCGGCAGCGGCAGAGAAATGACCTGCCTGCCCGAGGGGAGAGGGGATTACAGAAACGACATCGGCGTAACTATAAAGAATGACATTATTTCGCAGGAACAGCACGATTTTATCAGCTCATTCGTCAACAACACCTATAAAATTATGTACGAAGCCGCATACAATGACGCTGCATATGTTTTCAGCGACGACTACAGCGAAATTGTCCCAACAAGTGATATTACGCCCTTTGAAGCTGTGGATAAGGTTGTAAATCTTGAATCCCTTGCTGATATGTATATCATAAGCGAGATTACCTGCGATGCGGATATTTACTGGTCAAGCTTTTTTATGACAGCTGATTTCGGCGAAACAGGGGATAAAAAGCTTACTTTTACTGCTCCTTGGGATTTCGATTCCGCTATGGGCAACAAGGACAGATGTGCCGATAGTACAGGCCTTTACGCTGCAAATATAGTTCCCGATGTTAACGGAGAATATGAAACTATAAATCCGTGGCTTGCTGTGCTGATGTATGAGGAATGGTTTACGGATATTATTCGTGAAAACTGGACAGAGGCTTATAATTCGGGAATTTTCACAAATGCCTGCGATATGATAAAAGCAGATACAGCTGAATATACCGCTGCCTTTAACAGAAACTATACACGTTGGAACAATATACTCAAAAATGACGCTTTCAAAATGGAACTTTCCAAAAAAGCAAAAAACAAAGGAAGTTGTAAATTGAATGTAGTGAAAGCATTTATTCCTGCTCCAAAATAAAGCCGTTTGCACAATGGGGTATATGCTCTAAAATTCGTTTGTAAAAATAGTCCATTTACTGTTTCAAAAGGCAAATCAAAACCATATTTTTCTAAAATAATATCGTAATAATATCCTTTTAATGGATAGGAAGCATAATCTCGATAATCTAACTTTATTTTAACTTTTAACTTAAAATAATTGAGAATGGTATTGTTCCAAAAATTAGGATATTCTTGAAATAAAGTATCGGTATATTTATCGAAATGATAAGAAAAATCTGCTAAAAGATAAAAATGATGTTCGGGTCGAAAAGAAATTCCTGTCAAAAAATAAAATCCTTTTTTTAAAATCAACTTTTCTATTCTAAAAATATCTATCTTATAATCAAGTATTTGCTTTATAATTCTGCGATTCATATTTAAACCCGCTTCAAATTGTAAACCAATATTTGTATTTTTGTTTAAATATGGAATAACATATTGAATATCAATATAATTATCAAAACCTCCTGCAATATCAACAGCAAAAAGATGTTTTCTTCCGAAAAAATTGCGGTCACGATATTTGCCTCCATAAGTCAAGGTATTCCATTGTTTTGTTTGCAACCAAGTATTAAAACTTCCTTCTGCAGTATGAATATAAAAATAAGGAATAATATACCATTGTTCTTCAACAATCACAGTGATATATAATTGTTTGTTTTTTATAATATATTGAATA
>CALFMA010000011.1 GCA_937880065.1 uncultured Ruminococcus sp. | reverse complement strand
TACATTCTTCCTTCTCCAAATGGATTCTTTACAAACTTTTCCACTGTAAGTTCAGGTCTGTTCAGATAACCTCTTGCCAATCCATCACCAGCTATACAGAGTTCTCCCTGTACTCCGATTCCACATAATTCCTCTCCATTTAATATATAAATCATGGTATTGGATATTGGTTTTCCTATCAGAATCTGTCCTTCTCCATTGTTTACTGCACAACAAGTTGACCATACTGTTGTTTCAGTTGGCCCGTATACATCTTCAATAACTGCATCAGTATATTTCCTGAGAGTGTTTATAAGCATCCTTTCAACTTTTTCGCCGCCAAGCATTATATACTTCAGCTTTGATAATCCGCTAAGATCTGTCCCACCTGTCATCAGCAGTTTGATTCTGCTCGGTGTTGTCTGCAATATTTCCGGTTCATGCTTCAAAAGCAATTCATTCAGTTTTTCCGGTTCTGTCTGCTCTGCTGAATCAGCAAGTATTATCTTGAATCCGTTAACAAGCGCAAGATGTGTTTCCGTAACAAATATATCAAATACCATATTTGTTACGTTGATAATTGTTTTAAGTCCATTGTCATATGCATATTCCATTACACTATGTGCCTGCTTATAACAATAATTAACAACTGAACTGTTCTCAAGCATTACTCCCTTGGGTTTGCCTGTCGTACCCGATGTATAAATACAATAAATGAGATTTTCAGGTTTGCTGATATGTTCGGGATTTTCAGACGCACCTTCCCAGACAGTGCTGTCTGCAAGGTCTATTACATCTATTTCAGAGCCAATAGATATACTCTCTGTTATGCATTTCAGTACAACTTTCGGCTTACAATCTTCAAATATATAATTTATACGATCTTCCGGATAAGTCGGATCTATTGGCACATATGCTCCGCCTGCCTTGATTATTCCGTATATACCGCATATCATTTCTATGCATCTGTCTGCTATGATTGCTACGAAATCATCAGGCTTTACGCCTATTTCTCTAAGTTTGTTTGCAAGTGAATTTGCCTTTGCGTTCAGTTCTGCATATGTAAGACTCTTGTTATCAAACACAATAGCTGTATTACTCGGTGTCTTTTTTACCTGCTCCTCGAACAATTCGATAATTGTCTTATTCTTTGGATATTCTGTTACCGTTGCGTTAAAATCATTAAGGATTATGTTTTTCTCTGAATCAGGAATATATTCCAGTTCATTTATTTTAATGTCAGGATTATTTACTATCTGATCAATGATATAAAGCAATCTGTCATGAGTATATTTTATTGTTTCTTCTGAAAAACAGCTGTACTGATAATTATACTCTAATTTGATAGACTTTCCGTCTGCATTCTCACGTACCCATATATCCAATGGGACACCGCTTTCACGCTTTTTGAATGAAATTATCTCGTCATAATTCACAGCATTATAATACAGCTTTTGAAATGAAACAGAAATATCATAAAGTCCATTTGTGTTATCAGTCATATCCGATATGTATTCGGCGGAAAACCTTCCGTGAAGCATAACTTTAAGCTCCTCAGATTTCACAATACCGAAAACATCAGAAACTTTACTATTAATGTCAATATTCATTATAAGAGGGAGACGACGAGCGAAGGTTCCCATCATTTTCAGTTCACTCTTTTTCATACGATTGTGATTTATCATGCTGAGTGAAACTGATGAATTACCAGATACAATGCTTTTATATATACCGGCAATTCCCATAAAAAAGCATGGCATGCTTATACTGTTATTTTTACAATAATCCCTTATATTTTCAGCTGCTATGTTGATAATATATTGTCCACAGCTAAGTGATTCGCTATTATCTAATGGAATGATAAACTCCTGACCACTATAATTATCAAGCTTATTCTGCCAGAATTCTCTGTCCTTTACAAAGCTCTTGGAATTATGGTACTCTCTTTCACGCTCTATATAATTATTGTATGTTTCAGTTATTTTCTCTCTGATGTTATCGTTTGCAAGTCTGTCAAAAAAAACATCCAAAAAATTATAAGTACCTATAACATCGCCTATCAAATGGTGAAATTTTGCGTATACATAAAAAACATCAGATTCATTTGTATCAATTATTGCCAGTTCATACAGTTTTCCATCCAATTCAAACAAAGACTTTGCTGAGGATTCATCACCCCATTCAAGAAATTCCTTTTTAGATGAAAAGCTGTACAATGGAACATCTTCATATTCATAATCTGCCGTATCCTGACAAACTTCACCTGATACAATTGTCATTCTCAGTCGCATATCGGGAAAATAATCAATAACATAATTAAGAGCATCTTTTACATTTTTTATTGAATACTCTCTTGAAATTGGTAATGCGACGGTAATATTATTTGCAGGTGTTCCGGGATAGAACTGTTCCATCTGGTATATCTCGCCCTGTGATAATGAGAGATTTTTATAATACATTTTAATTATCCTCCATAATAGACTAATCCAAAAAATGTTTGAGTATTTAATCCAAGTTAAATCTCATTGATTGACGCATTCTGAAAACATAAGCAATTGAAACCTTCTTTAAAAGCTCGTTACATTCAGTTATATATATTCATCATTTAAAGCCTGCTTTTTCTTTATTGTGAATCGTTTAATGGAAAGAATAATCATAGCAATAATATTAAAATCTGTCAGAAAAAGAGCTATCATAATTGAAAGCGGCATCCATAAAAATGCCATTTTATAGCTATAGCCAATAAGATTCGGCAGTGCAGCAAAAACCGCAAGTAACAAACTGAGGATTAATAACCTCGCAATAAGACGGAAAACCTCTGATTTCATCTTCGGTACTTTCTTAGTAATACGCTTTTTTTGTGTTATTGCTGATATCAGTATCAAAGCAAAAAACACAATACCTGTGATTGTCCAATAAATTCCAATTTTATCATTTGTCATATATTCAAATGAATCTATAATCACAGAATCATCGCCGCAAAGCTCGCTATATATCTTAAAATGAATATCATCAGAATATGGTTCCTGACAATTCAAAACTGTAAATAAACCAACATTTTTATTTCGGTTTATTTTTATCATTGAATTGAAATTCGGATTAGATCCGCTATGTTCAAAAATAGTGCCGTCAGCATTCTGAAACCAACCATTAGCATAATATAATGTCTCCTCGGCATTTTCAGAACTTGTATCATAAGCTTTAATTTTGTGTTCTTCTGTTATAGTATGGGAAAACTCTATTGCATTGGTAAGTTTTTCAGGAAGATCAATTTTCCCCAACTGAGCATTTATCCAACACACCATATCTTCAGGTGAAACTATTAAATAACCAGCTCCGACATTACCCTTGATTCTTGGAGCATCATAAGGCTGAAGTGAACCATAGAAATATCTGTATCCCTGTATTGTAGGAATATCAAAACCACTATTGACCATACCTATTGGCTCAAGTATTTCTTCTGTAACATATTCTTCAAAAGATTCACCTGATGTACTTTCCGTAATACACGTAAGTATATCATATCCGACATTATTATAAAAAAACTGCTCTCCAGGTTCAAAAACAAGCTCTGCACCTTCAACCAGCCGTGCCGTTTTCTCTTTCAGAGAATCATCATTTCCGATAGGAAATAACTTATCTACATTTGGAAGTCCTGAACAATGATTTAACAAATGCCATATTTTAATATCAGCTTTCTCCCCATGATATGAAACATTAAACCATGGCAGATAATCTGAAACACTATCGTCAATTGAAAGCTTTCCTTCTTCCTGAAGCAGAAGAACGGATAAGGCAGTAAACTCCTTTGATATTGAAGCAATCTCAACATTAGAATTTTCAGAAATCAGGGTTGAATCCTTGATATTGTCAAATCCAAATGCTTTGCAGTAAGAATCATTACCACAAACCGCAGAAACTGCCAATCCTGGAACTTCTTCCAGAAATTCATTAATCATACTCTGAATTTCAGAACTGTCAATTACATCAGCTGGTGATACAGCGTATGAAACCGAAGCAGTAATGCATCCTAACACTAAATATAAGGCTTCGATTATACCTAATATTTTATTTTTCATATTTTTTCTCCTTGAATAACTATTTATCACAATATTCTGCTGATAATCTGTATTAACAGTAAAATGCAAGCTTACCGTTTATTATCTCAGCTGCCTTTTTCAAATTCTTATGGTTATTGAACAGGAAAAAATGTCCTCCCTCAAATTCAAAAAATTCGTACTCATTCATAGCATATTTTTTCCATTCAACCTTATTTTCTTCTGTATAAATCTCATCAATGCCTCCAGCAACTATCATCGGACATTTTATCTTAAAATCATGATTATTATCTGAATATTCACGAAGTGATATCATATCAGCACATACAAGCGGTTTCATATATTCTAATAATTCCTCGGAATCGAGTGCATCAGCAGGTGTTCCGCCGTACTCTTTCAATAAAGATTTAACATCTTTCAAGTCATACTGCTCATAATTATCAGACTTGTACCGATAATCAGGATGATGACTGGCAAAAATAAACACGCAATTCGGATTATGCTCATTTTCCAAGCGTTTCAGAAGTTCATAACATATCAGACCGCCCATACTATAACCCAACAATGCATATCTTTCATTCGGCTTTATTTTTGATTTTATGTGTTTATAAGTATCATCAACTATATCGCTGACATTATAAAGCAAAGATTCCAGAATTCTGCTTCCATGCCCAGGATAATCAAATTGTATAAATTCTATATTTTTATCAAGATATTTTTTCAAATCATTATAGCAGTATGAACTGCCAAAAGCATATGAGAAAGCAAAAAGTTTAATAATATTTCCTCCCAACAAATTAGTAAACTATTATCTACTTAAACTCTTTTATTATATCACAATTTCAAAAAAAATTCAATTTACGTTTATGACAAAATGCAATATTACATGGCATATTTTTTGGTAATCTTTCCCATCTTTATAACTATGACAATACACAATGTAATATCATAAATTTGCCGCCACTCATATAAGAGTTTCAGACAAATTTAAAATAGTTTTAAACCGCATCTTAATGATCAGAAAAGGCGTTGGAAAGCCTGTTTTATTTATAATAAATTGTTTCTTAAATTCATCTTATAACATTATTTTTTCAGTTACCAATGTATCTCTTTTTTTGTTTTTTCATACACATCAGCACATATCAAAAATTAATTTTATTAACATACATTCCCATTAATATAAAGGATATTATATTACATATTGGAATGGAATTGTGGAATTGTCAAGAAATGTGCAGTCAGAAAACACCCAAAATCTAAGATAGGCAT
>CALFMA010000010.1 GCA_937880065.1 uncultured Ruminococcus sp. | reverse complement strand
TTTTTTATAATCTTCTACAATTTTTTTCATTTTTTACTCCTTTTAAATATTTTATTTATAAATGGTAATTCTTTCATATCATTATTTATTACATCTTTTATTGTAAAACCTTTTCTTTTTTCAATTAAAATTGCCGCAAAATATAAAACGGTTGACCTTATTCAGCAATTCTGCTTTGAGGTTGCAATGGGCAGAAAAACTGACGCATTGAAGCTTCTTCTTGCCGCATATCAGCCGAAATCCTCAATGGTTTTCTGTAATACGAAGAAAATGGTTGACGAGCTTACCGAAGCCCTTTTAGGCGGTGGCTTCAAGGCTGTCGGACTTCACGGAGATATGAAGCAGAGCCAGCGTACTCAGGTTATGAACAGCTTTAAATCAAGAACTACTGCCGTTCTCGTTGCTACCGATGTAGCCGCAAGAGGTATTGATGTAAGCGGAATTGACGCTGTTTTCAACTACGATTTGCCGCAGGATAACGAATATTACATTCACAGAATAGGCAGAACAGGCAGAGCTGGTCAGAAAGGTGCGGCATATACACTCATCACAAGCCGCCGTCAGCAGTATGACCTGAAAGACATTGCACGATATACAAAGGCAACTATAACCGAACTTCCTCTCCCCGATAAGGAGGATATAATCTCCGCCAAAACTGAGGCTATAATCCGTGAAATCGAGGAAATGCCAAAGGCTTCTGAGGAAATTACCGATATTTTAGAGCGTCTTGCTGCCCGTGGTATTGACTACCGTGAAGTCGCTGCAAGACTTATCGGCAGCCGACTTGCAAAGGAAATCGAAAGCCTTCCCGAATTTGATATGCCTAAGCCGCTGAAAAAGGGCGGCAGAAAAGGTGCTGATACAGTTAAAATTGACCTTAGCATAGGCAGAAATAAGCGTATTGCTCCCAACTTTATCCTTGGTGCATTGGTTGATGCAACAGGTATGTCAGGGCAGGATTTCGGAAAAATCGACATTTTCGATACACATACAACAGTTGAAGTTCCCGAAGCTGAAATGGACTATATCCTCGACAGCACAAATTCAATGAAAATCAACGGAAATAAGGTTGAAGTTAAGCTGTATAAGGGTGGTTCAAAGGAAAAATCATCGGGCAAGGACAAGTCATTCAAGGAAAAATCGGGCAGAGATAAAGCCCGTGGATTTGACAAAAAGGGCAATAAGCCAGACCGCAGAAAATCTGCATACGGCAACCGCAAAAAATCAGATGTATTCGGGGATTATACTCCCGACCGCCGCAGACGAACAAAAAAACGTCATTAAGGAGAGTTCACTATGAAAAAAGAATTACCTAAGAAGAAAAAATCCATTGTTTTGAGAATACTCGTATTACTCCTTGTATTCCTTATGGTTGCAGGTGTGATATTAATGCCATTTTTCGGATAAAAAACGAATCCGTCGGAACTAAACTCCGACGGATTTTTCATAAAGATGCCCTTTAGAAATGCCCTTTACTTTTTGTATTTGTCAAGAATACCGTTTGACAATTCTATTGCATCGGCTTTCGCCTTTTTTTGCAGTATATCCCAATTCGGGCGGCGTGAATCTGTATTGTGAGAGTCGCTGCCGAATACAAATCGGTCACTGTCAGCCATTACTCGCTTGGCAATTTTCTTTTCTTTCCAGCTTGTGAATGCCTCGTTGTTAATCTGCAAAATTGCGTCTGTGGAGAGAATTGTTTCAATTTCATCCTTTGAGTAATACGGCAGATAACGATGAACGTGTGCCAGCATTACCACAAGTTTATATTCAGCGGCAATGTTATAAATCTCCTCGGACATCCACTTTGCATATGGACGGTATGGCAATTCCAGCAGAATTATATTCGTACCCTCAATGGCAAGTTTTTGAATATCGGGCAATTCCGATATGCCGTGTTCAATTGAAACTTCCGCACCGAGAAGAACATTTTTTATTGCCATTTTCTTTTTTATTTTATTGAACGCCGCCTGCCTTTTGGCAATGAAATCAGCAACTGATTTTTCACGGTGAGAATAGAAATGGGAAGTCGATACAATTCGCTCAACCCCCTGTTCTTTCATCATTTCAATCATTTTCAGGGATGTTTCAGTATTTTCTGCACCGTCGTCAATTCCGGGCAGTATGTGGCAATGATAATCTGTAAGCATATTTCAACCTCTTTTACAAAAATACCGCACATTGCTGTGCGGTATAAGTTTTATTTCTTGTCCTTTTCCTTATCCTTATCCTTTTCCTCGGTTTCAGGTTCTTCCTTAGCACCATAGTAGCCGTAGCCTTTTCTGTAATAGTAGCTGCCGCCTGAATAGTACTTTCCGCTGCGTTTAATCTTAATACCGTTAATAATAAATCCAAGCACATTAATCTGTGCAAAATCCATTTTCTTTATTACATTTTCAATATCATCATTTGTAGTTTTTGCGTAACGGAGAACCATTACAATTCCCGATACCTTATTTGAAAGTTCCATAGCATCAGTTACAACATTTACAGGTGCTGTATCAATAATAATGTTGTCGTACTGCTCAGAAAGTTTTTCAATAAGTTCGCCCATATTCTTTGAGGCAAGAAGTTCTGACGGATTAGGAGGCATAGGTCCTGCTGTCATAATATCAAGATTTTTTACTGAACTTTTCTGTATGCAGTCCTCCACGTTATTCATCTTACTGATTGCTGTAGAAAGTCCCTTTTTATTCTTCAAGCCGAAAATCTTGTGCTGCATTGATTTACGCATATCAGCATCAATAAGCAGAACTTTCTGTCCGCTTTCTGCAATTGCAATAGCAATATTTGCAGATGTTGTGGATTTTCCCTCTCCGGGATTTGCAGAAGATACAGCAAAAATCTTCTTATCGGCTGTTGAAAGTGCAAATGAAATATTTGTACGGATTGATTTATAACTTTCAACTACGCTGAATGGTACATTTTTATCGCTGAGCTTTACATAATCCGAACCGTCGGGAGAGTTTTTCTTTGAATTCTTTTTGTTTTTCTTCTTTTTCTTTTCAACGTCAAACTGCTGGATTTCACCGATAATAGCCTTTTTAAATCTTTCGTTGATATAATCGGGATCCTTAACTGTATTATCAAAGAAATCAATAACGAAAACAATGAGAGCTGTAATCATAAATCCTGCAATTGCACCGAGAAGTGTATTTTTTGTTGTGTTCGGAGCAACAGGTGTATTGTATACCTTAGCCTTGTCAATTGTATTGATTGAACCAACACCAACTGCATTCTTAACAAATTCAGGAGCAACACTTGTAAGGTTATTACATATTGAAGCTGCTATATCAGCATTCTTTGCTGTTGCTTTGATATTTACAGCAGATGTATCGGTTACAGAGCTGATGTTAAGACATGAACGGATTGAAGCAGGATTAATTCTGCCGTTGAGGTATGTGAAATTCTGCTCAAGAGTATATCTTTCATACTGATTTGAAAGCATATCGCCTACCGCATTCATAACAGCGTCATCTTTGAGAACCTCCATATAGGTATTTACGAGCTGCTTTGAATTGCTGATATTATTTTCATTGTTATTCTGTCCGCCGCCATAATAACTCTGAACATACATTGTTATATGCGAAGAATATTCAAGTGGCAGCATAGTTTTTGAAATTCCAAAAGCTGCTGCACCACCGATAACGGTAAAAAGAATAAGCAGCCACAGCTTACTCAAAAGCAGCCGTATCAGGTCCTTAATGTCAATTGTTTCTTCCATTTTCCTCTTCCTTTCAGTTTTACATTTCCCCAAACACCGATTATACGTTGGATTTCGCCTTTATATAATCATCTGACTTTGGAAAACCATATTATATATATAATATACGCTATTAGAATAATTATATCATCTTTTATATAGCTTGTCAAGCAAAAAATGGAAATATACCCATAAACTTCGGGTTTATCGACTTTTATCTCGTTTTTGTCGAGAAATCTTACTGTACAGCCTTTATTTTTGTTAAGAATGAATTGATAATTTCGTTATAGCTTTCAGGCTGGTCACAGAAACATGAATGACCTGCTTTTGAGATAACCTCAAATCGCTTCACAGGGGCGGTAATATCATCAAAGCAATCCGCTATAAGTTCATTTGGACAAACGAAATCCTCATCGCCAAATACAAAAAGCACAGGCACTTTGTAATTCATATCGTCTTTAAAATCGTAGCTTTCCAATGTGCGGAGAGTCTGCTCATACAGGGTTAAATCCGACTTAAAAATAAACAGCTTCTCCTTGAAATTCAGCAATGGAGATGCGAGAGTTTCTTTAAATGGGAATGGCTTGCTGTTTTTTGAAAGATATTTTGTTGCCACAGCCATAAATCCACGCTGGGCAATAAAAAATTCCTTTGTAAATCCGATATTTGCGGAAATCACTTTCTCAAAAGCTTCAAGCTGTGCCAATTCCTTTGGATTATCTTTTGCAAGCTCTGACAGCTTGTTACAGATGTATTTCAATCCGCCAGAATAGCTTACAATCTGCCCTATACCGATATAGCAAAGGACATTTTCAGGATGACACCTTGCATATTCCGCACCGATTACACTGCCCCACGAAAATCCCACAATTATAATCTTTTCAAAATCGTATACACCGTGAAGATATGAAATAATTTCGTCAATATCCTTGAGATAATCCGCCATTGTGCCTGTTTTGGCAATTTCTCTTGCCTTATCCTTATTGGCAAAATATGTCTTGCAGGAATTTCGCTGATCCCAGTTAACAAGAGTGAATTTTTCCTCCCAACCCTTATGCACAAAATGGGTAAAACCTGCCATTGAGCCTCCCGGACCGCCGTGAATAAACAGCATAAGAGGTTTTTTTCTGTCAGTTCCCCTCACCTGAATATACTGCTTTATACCGTTGATTACAGGATATTCGTAAAGATAAATTCCATTTGGATTATCGGGATTTACTATTGCTTTTTTCTCTGCTTTATTCATCATTTTCTCCTTTCGGTGCTGAAAGTAAATATAAATTTCTCAGCTTTGCGTCATCAGTTACTTTTCTTTTGGAATATTTATTCACAACTTTGAAAACATCATTCATCATTGCGGAAAAATCCCCGTCATTCAGCGGAATTGCATAGTTGTAAATAAACAGCTTATCCCGGTTCACATCGGCATTTCCGCTTTTGAAATATCTGTCGTATTGGTCCACAATCTGCATAAGGCTCATTGTCACCAATTTCATACTTTCCTCATTTGAATCCGGAACTGATATAAACATTTTTTTGACAGCATAGACATTTTCCGTCTGACCACGGACTTTGTGGGAGTCCACAATTTCAATTGCCCCCACCTCAACCATTTTTTCAATTTTACGGTATACGGTTGCTCTGGGAATCTGCGAACATTCAGCCAAAATCTGGGATATAGTCATTTTCTCCCTTTGCCTTATCAACTGCAAAATCTGATTTGATACAGAATCGGTGAGAACTTTCAACAGTTTTTCCATAAAACCACCTCACTAATCTCACTTTTGATATTAGTATATCACATTAATCTTAAAATGTCAATACCCAAATGAAAAATACAATATATCAGATTGACATTTTTCAAAATAAGAGATATAATTATATTAAATTCAAATTTGTTGCTCTTACAATTAAAAGTTACGGAGGTGCATTATGCCAACAAAATGGGACAACCTATTCGGCAGCAGTTTTCTGTTGACGCTGACAAATGAAGAACGCAGATATCTGGGATTAAATCCCCTTGATGCCCAATGGGATACATTGGAGCTTTACAGTAAAACCAATTACTGGCATAAAAGAACAACTGTATTTTTTGATAATGATGTTATAATAAAAGTAATTTACGAATCAAAAAAGATTGTTAATGAGGAAATACGTTCCGAATCCATTTCTGAATATGATGCAAATATACAAACTGAAAACAGAATGTGGGTATTGCCCCTAACCGAAAGAGGAAAAAAGAAAAAACTTAATGCTACAAGCATTTCAGCATACAGACCTACAGGCTGTATCTTTGGGTTCGGTACATCTCCCAAGGAAGAAAATTCATCCGGTATGTCTGTTGTCAACTACGTAAATAATAAGCATATTGCAATGGGCGAAACTGAAAAAATCAGAAAAATTAAAAATAATGCAGAGTTCCATAGTTTTATGAAATACTACATTGAAACCTGCCCTGAGGATTATTTTGACAGAATAAAAGAGCTGCGTGAAAGCAATCACGTTACAATAAAATATAATACAGGTGACATTTTCAGAGCAGAAGTTGACAGATTTCGTTACACCTACGGCATAATTACAGGAAAGGTGAGAGAAATACGAAAGTGGAAAGAGCTGCCAAAATATCACAGTCTGAGAAATGTTATGATGGTGCCGATTTTGGTAAGATTTTATGATATTTTTACTACAGATGCAAATCTTACCGCCGAGGATTTATCGGATTTACCATTGAGCAGAATTAAAATCTGCGGTGATAACGATATTATATGGGGAACTCATAAAATTGTCAGCCACAAGGAGTTACAGGAAGATGATATAGAATTCAACCTCTTTTGTCAGAAACTCCCCAAATCTGCCGATAACTCAAAGGCTGCATACGAAACTCTTTCAGCCAATAATTATGTCAGAGATGATGAGCCTTTTAATCTGTATATTGAATGGGGGACAGCCTCAACTATATTATTATGGGAAGATATGACGCAGGATTTAAAGGACTATTTCAGCAGCTATTTCAGCCCGCACAGAAGTGTAGCCACAAGCGTAAGCTGTTATGACTTGTGGAATAAAAATTCAAGCAAATACAAAGATAATCTTCTCAATGATGTAAATAAGGAAATCCGAGAAAAATTATTTGAATGTTTACAGCTTAAAGCCAATGCAGGCTTTGATGATTTTTCTGAAAAATTCGGCGGCTTGACTAAAAAAGAAATAATCAGCCGCTTATAGACATATCTGAAAAAAAGCGTATCCGCATTGCAAAAACGCAACGGGATACGCTTTTTCATTTACAAATTACGATAATTCATCAGACGCTATACGCTGCAAGCATACGCTTTATAAGCAATCCTCCGTTATCTTTCAAACATTTGTTCCACTTGTCATAATCGGGATACACACGGTAAATTTCATCATAAAATTCCTTTGAATGATTCATATGGCGGCGGTGGCAAAGTTCATGGACAACTACAGAATCAACAACTTCCATAGGAGTTGCCATAAGCAGGCAATTGAAATTCATACCAATCCCTAAAATGTTAGTAGACAAGGATGATGGCAGAAATGCTGTATGTCAAGGCGGACGACGAAAGCATACTGTCTGTATAGTAAAGAAGTCCAACGACCACAGGCAGTATTTATGCCATTAGATTTGTCTACTGTTGTTTTAGGGATTGATATTATTCAATCACAGGCAAATCAGCTATAGAATAAAGCTTAGCGTCAATCTTTTGTATTACAATTGCATCGGAAACGAGAACACCGTCACCTCTGTTGCAAACATCAGCATTGATAATACCCTGAGGTGAAAGTGAGTATTTATCCTTATTTGCAAGAGTCTGCAAAATCGCCGATGCATCGGCAATTGTCACTTTTCCGTCACAATTCGCATCACCATAATGCACTTTTTTTATCTCGGTGGTAGTAGTGGGGGTTTTAGTTGTGGTCGGCTTAGTGGTAGTAGTTTTAGTGGTGGTGGTTTTTGGTTTAGTTGTAGTCGGCTTAGTGGTAGTAGTTTTAGTTGTAGTGGTTGTGGTCGGCTTAGTGGTAGTAGGCTCAGTTGTTGTGGTTGTGGGTTTAGTCGTAGTAGGTTTGGTAGTTGTAGTTGTCGGTTTAGTTGTGGTGGTAGTTGTTGTTGTGGTTACAGGCTTTTCAGTTTGCAACTTATTGATATCCACATTGTACCATATAATTGAACTTGTAGCCTCATCACCTACCGCCCACGTCAGAACATTATCCTGCACAATAGGCTGAATTGATGTATTTGAAAGACGTGCACCTTGAATTTCTGTCTGTTTTCGGAGAATATTTCCGCATTCATCAAGTATAACATACTGAATACTGTCAAATTTTCCGTCCACAAGCTTTTCCCATAAAACACAATATGAGCCGTCATTGAGAGTTACAGCCTTGACATTTCCTGCCGTTTCAGATTT
>CALFMA010000009.1 GCA_937880065.1 uncultured Ruminococcus sp. | reverse complement strand
CGGTCAGTTTGCCGAAAACGGAAAAACCGCTCTTGCGGCGGGAGGTTCAACCTCATCTATAATACACCTGGTCACAAATCTTTTTATCGGTTTTTCCGTAGGTTCAGGCGTTTCCGTGGCTCACGCAATCGGTGCAGGAAAAGACGATGATATTCACAGAATTGTACATACATCAGTTCCCCTTGCTCTTATTTGCGGCCTTATTCTCACTATTGTGGGAGTTTCAGGAGCAGAAACAATCCTCAGACTGATGCAGACTCCCGATGATACAATTCGACTTTCAACCATTTATATGCAGATTTATTTCTGCGGAATTATCGGAAGTATGCTTTACAACTTCGGTGCATCAATTCTCCGTGCCGCAGGTGATACTCGCTCCCCCCTCATTCACCTCACAGTTGCAGGAGTTGTAAATGTTCTCCTCAATTTGCTTTTCGTAATCGTCTTTAAAATGGACGTGGCAGGTGTTGCCCTTGCAACTACAATTTCACAATGTCTTTCATCGGTGCTTATTATCCGCACTCTGATGAAGCGTACAGATGCCTGTAAATTCATTCCTAAAAAAATGAAATTATATATGAAGCCCCTTTTGAAAATTTTGCGAATTGGTCTGCCTGCGGGTATTCAAGGCTCACTTTTCTCAATTTCAAATGTGCTTATTCAGTCCTCTATCAACTCTTTCGGCTCAATTGCGGTTTCAGGCAATTCCGCCGCTGGAAATATTGAGGGATTTGTCTATACTGCCATGAATTCCGTTACTCAATCGGCCCTCAACTTCACAGGACAAAATCACGGTGCAAATAATTTCACCCGTGTGAAAAAGACAGCTTTTATCTCCCTCGGATTTGTATTTACCGTCGGTACAGTTCTCGGTGTATCTTCCTATATTTTCAGCCGCCCTCTCCTTTCCATTTACATTCCCGATTCGCAAGAAGCTATAAGATACGGCATTACCCGACTGCTTTATATCGCCGTTCCCTACTGTTTCTGCGGAATTATGGACGTTTCCACAGGCTTGCTCCGTGGACTTGGCAGCAGCGTTCTCCCTATGATAATTACCGTTATGGGTGTTTGCGTTTTCCGAATTATCTGGATTTACTCCGTATTCGCAATACCCGAATACCACACCCTTGAAGTCCTCTACATCTCCTATATCATTTCTTGGACAATGACTTTTGCGGTGCAGATAATTCTCTTTGCTATTCTTTTTCACCTCAAAAAGAAAAAAGCAGTCAATCCGCTATAACACAAATTCTCCTTTTTGCATATAATGTGCAGAAAGGAGTTTTTTGCTATGGACGGAATTATTATAACAGCTGCGGTAATTCTCGCAGTTATTGCCATTATCGAAATCGTAAACCTGTTTACGGATATTTCAATTGACGGTGCACCTGCTTATGTGACAGTTCTTCCTGTCTATGCCGACGATAAGCTTTTCGATATGCGTCTGGAATATCTTATGCGTTGGGGATGCGGCAGAAGAAAGGTTGTACTTGTGGATTTTTCTGCAAATAATCGTCAGATTGACCTGTGCAGCCGCTTTGTTGACAATAATCCCGATGCCGCTTTTATTCATTATACCGAAATGAAAAATTTTTTTGCTGAAATATTTGCATTTCAGGAAAAAATGTAGTATAATAGAAGTGAATGAATAAACGAAAGGAATTTGGAAATGGCTGGAGAATTTCTTCACATTGAAGGCTCAGTTGAAAATATACTTTTCAAAAACCCTGTAAACGGCTATATCGTTCTTGACCTTGATGCAGGCGGAGAACTTATCCCTGTTTTCGGCAATCTGGGCGATATTGAGGAGGGCGAAGTGCTTATTCTTGAGGGCAACTATACAACTTCTCAGAAATACGGCACTCAGTTCAAGGCTGAATACTGCGAAAGAAAGCTGCCCGAAAATGCTGTAAATATTGAAAAATATCTTGCCTCAGGTGCTATCAAGGGCATAGGTCCCGGACTTGCAAAGAAAATCGTCAATATGTTCGGGGCGGCTTCCCTTGAAATTATAGAAAATAATACATACCGACTCAGCGAAATCAAAGGCATTTCCCGAAAAAAATGCGACGAAATCGCTGAGGAGGCTAAAAAGCTGTTTTCCCTCAGAGCCGTCACTTCCTTTCTTTCTCAATTCAATATAAAGCCTAAATTTGCTATGAACCTTTTTCGCAGATATGGCGGAAATTCTCTTGACCTTATAAAGCTGAATCCTTATATTCTCTGCTCCGACGGTATTGATGTGGAATTTACACGTGCCGATTCAGTTGCCCGTGAACTTGATATTCCACGAAATTCCGACAAGAGAATTATTGCAGGAATTCATTATATTCTCCGTGCATTTTCCGAAAGAGGTCACACCTGTATGCTTATTGAACACCTGCTTAAAGTTGTTTCGGATAAGCTGAATATTTCCGAAAGGGAATTTTACGATTCCTACAATGCGGGGCTGGAGGATAACGAGCTTTTCAACTATATTATTGATGATAATGAGTTCGTGTTTCTCCCCGATTTCTACTATGCGGAACAGCTGATTGCGGATAGAATCAACGTAATCCGTGATTTCATTTCTCCCGAGGATTTCAATTACGATACCCTCATTGATATGGAAGAAGCGGAAAAAAATATAAAATATGAAGCAAAACAGCGTCAGGCTATTACAACTGCCGTTTCACGTGGACTTATGGTGCTTACGGGCGGTCCCGGTACAGGTAAGACTACCACTCTTAACGCTATAATTTCCATATTTGAAAAGCGTGGTGACAAGGTTTTCCTTGCCGCCCCCACAGGCAGAGCCGCAAAACGTATGTCTGACCTAACAGGCAGAGAGGCTAAGACAATTCACCGACTTCTTGAAGTGGTTTTCGATACCTCAGACAGACTTGTTTTTGCCCATAATGAGAATAATCCCCTCGATTGCGATGTAATTGTAATTGATGAAATGTCAATGGTTGATTCCATTCTCTTTGAAAAGCTTTTAAGAGCGTTAAGGCTTGGCTGCCGTCTTATTATGGTTGGGGATTTTCACCAGCTGCCCTCAGTTGGTGCAGGAAATCTTCTGAAAGATATTATTGCAAGCAAATGCGTTCCCGTGGTGGAGCTGACTGAAATTTTCCGTCAGGCTCAGCAGAGTTCAATTGTTATGAATGCCCACAAAATCGTATCGGGAGATTATCCCGATGTTACACGCAAGGACAGCGATTTCTTTTTCTTCAAGAGAACTGAATTCCCCAATGCAATAGATTTAGTGGTTGACCTTGCGAAACGCCGTCTGCCCAATGCCTACAAATATTCACCAATGGACGATATACAGATTATCGCTCCCTCTCGCAAGGGAACAGTAGGCACAGTTGAACTGAACAAGGTTTTACAGGAAAAACTTAATCCTCCTGCAAAGGATAAGCCTGAACACAAAGGATTTCTCTATACTTACCGTGTAGGCGACAAGGTTATGCAGATACGCAACAATTACGACATTGTGTGGAAAAAGGACAATGAGCAGGGAACAGGCATTTTCAATGGCGATATTGGCAGAATTATAGCCATATCCCCTGCCGCACAAACCGTTCAGATTAACTTTGACGGCAGACTTGCGGTTTACACCTTTGAACTGCTGTCGCAGGTTGAACTTGCCTATGCGATTACCGTTCACAAAAGTCAGGGCTGCGAATTTGAAGCTGTAATTATGCCTGTAATGGGCGTATTCGAAAAGCTGTGCTACAGAAATCTGCTGTACACCGCTGTTACAAGAGCAAAAAAACTTCTGATTCTCGTAGGTTCGGAAGAATACATAAACAAAATGGTTGATAATAACAGACGGACAGGCCGTTATACCTGTCTTAAACATATGCTGTCACACAGAAAGGAAGAAATATGGCAAACACAGATATCGGAATAGACCTTGGTACATCCAATATAGTTATGACAATGGGCAAAAAGGGCGTAATTCTCAGCGAACCCTCAGTTATTGCCTACAACACACGCACAGAACGAGTTCTTGCAGTTGGCAAGGAAGCTTATGAAATGATTGGCAAAAATCCCGATTATATCTGCGTTGCAAGACCTGTTAGCAACGGAGTTATTTCCGATGATGACCTTGCTCACAGTATGATTCGTGAATTTATCTTAAAAGTTACGGGAAAACAGCTTATAAAGCCCAGAATTATTATCTGCGTTCCCTCATTTATTACGGATATTGAGAGCCGTGCCGTTGTTGAAGCCGCTAAAAGTGCAGGTTCACGTCAGGTATACCTCATTCAGGAGCCTATTGCCGCTATGATTGGTGCAGGTGTTAATATCGCCAAGGCAAAGGGACATATGATTGTTGATATTGGCGGCGGTACTACCGATGTGGCTATCGTTTCAATGAATGGCGTCGTTACTTCTCACACTATTAAAAATGCAGGAAATACCATTGACAAGGCTATTGTCAAGTATCTCCAGAACAAGTACAAGCTTCTCATTGGCGAGCGTACAGCGGAAAAGCTGAAAATTGAGCTTTGCAACCTCTATGACCCCACAGATGAGGTAACATATACTGTCAAGGGCAGAAGCCTTGCAAAGGGACTCCCTGCACAGATTCAGCTGAGCGAAATTGAACTTTATCAGGCAATTGAGGACGAAACTTTCCTCATTATGGAGGCAATAAGAAAAGTTCTTGAAGATGCTCCCCCTGAACTTGTAGGCGATATTTACGACAACGGACTTCTTCTCACAGGCGGCGGTGCGTTGCTAGGTGGTCTTACTCAGCTTATCAAGCGTACTCTCGGCATAAACTGCACTATCGCCAAGGACGCTGTAAACTGTGTTGCCAAAGGAACAGGTATGGCATTCGGAAGTATGACAACTCTCCTTGACGGATTTGAAGCGGCTACAGTTTATAAATATCGCTGATTTTCCACGCTTTTTTCACCTCTGACACAAGTTGCACTCAAGGGCATCTCTCAAAATACACAAAAGACCAATGTAATTTTTGGTATAAAAGTATATTGAAAATGCACAAAAAATGTGTTATAATATTATTAGCAATAGTATATTTGTACATAATATAAACAAATCAAAACATTTACCAATCAAGACGAATTATAGACATAAAAAATAATTTGTCGCAGACTCAACAGATGGTGGTGATTCTTGTGCAGAAAAACAACACAAAAAAATTAGATAATCTATTCAACGCTTTAAGCATCTCGTCTGAGGGCTCATATGTCTATGTCGTGGATGTAAAAAATAATATCTCCCGTTGGTCTGATACCGCCGTTAATTACTACGGACTCCCCAACAGATATATCGTGGATACCGATAAGGTATGGTTGGAGCGTATCCACCCCGACTACGTGGAAGCCTATGTGCAGAGTATCAGGGACGTTTTTGCAGGAGTAATTGCAGAACACAACATTCAGTATAAGGTCAAGGACGCAAGCGGTGCTTATTCCATTTGCACCTGCAAAGGTTCTATAATCTGGGATGAAAATAACCAGCCCGAATACTTCTGCGGTGTAATTCGTAATCACAACGACCTCAACTGTATTGACCAAGTTACAGGATTGCGTAATTTATACGGATTCCTCGAAGACGTAAAAGGCGTAAGTTTCTCAGGTCATCCGCAGCTTATTATTATGGTCGGACTTTCAACATTTTCAAATATCAACGACTTATACGGATATTCTTTCGGAAATCGTGCTTTACAGATACTTTCAAGAAAAATTATTGAAATGTATCCTCAGGATAGCATTATCTATAAAATGGACGGCACAAGATTTGCTATTATATCCGAAAATCTCACTATTGAAGAAGCTGAAAAAATCTACGTCGAGTTGAATACATACCTCAGAACTGAACTTTTCGTTGACGGTCAGAGAGTTGTTCTCTCCCTCAACGGCGGTGCAATTCTTTCAGAGGAATTCGATATCAGTTCGCAGGCATATTATTCGTGCCTCAGATACGCTTATTACCAGTCTAAGCATAAGAAGTGCGGAAGCTTTGTTGTTTTCGACAATATTGTTAATGCTGACAATCGTGACTTCATCCGTCGCATTAATGTTATCCGCAACAGCATTGCCGAAGGTTGCAAAGGTTTCTACTTATGCTATCAGCCTATTGTTAACTCTAAAAACGAAAAAATCAACGGTGTTGAGGCTCTTATCCGCTGGAAGAATGAGGAATTGGGTATTATCTCCCCTGCTGATTTCATTCCCGTACTTGAACAGGACGCTCTTTTCCCTGAACTTGGCAAGTGGATTCTCCGTCAGGCTATGACGGACGGAAAGAAGTTCCTTGAAAAGAATCCGGATATGACTGTCAGCGTAAATCTCTCATATACACAGCTTGAAAAGAACGGTTTTGTCAATGACCTTTACGAAATCATTCAGCAGACGAGCTTCCCAAGCAGTAATCTCTGCCTTGAAATTACCGAAAGATGCAGAACTCTCGATATGGGACTTCTCAGAAATATGTTCGCTAATTTCCGTCAGAATGGCATTAAGATTGCAGTTGATGATTTCGGAACAGGTTTCGCTTCTCTTGATTTCCTCCGTGCTGTTCCTGTTGATGTTGTAAAAATTGACAGAGAATACGTTAAGAATATCAAGACTGATAATACCGATAAGAGTTCAGTTCAGTTTATCTCTGATTTGGCAGGTGCTTTTTCAGCAGATGTCTGTGCAGAGGGAATTGAAAATGACGAAATCCGTCTTTGTGTAAAAGAATACAACAAGATTGGCAGCTTACAGGGTTATTTCTATTCAAAGCCTGTTACAGCTGATGAAATTCTTGAAAAGCTTGGATAATATTAAAGGGTATCATTTAGCATTTTTAAATGATACCCTTAATTTATAGTTTGTCAAGAATTGGCATTAAGTATTGCTGTACCTACGGCAAGATAAGATGCAAATATACTCCACGCTAAATACGGGAGATTTAAATATCCTGCTTTTTTCCTTATGCGGAAAAATTTTACAACCATAATTCCAACAAGAACAGCAAGTATTACCGCTATAACAGCCGCAGCTGTAAACTGCTCAAATCTGAAAAATATGATACTCCACGAAAAGTTGACAGCAAGCTGTAAAAAATAAATTTTCAGAGCAGTTTTGCTCTTGTAACTATCATCGAGAGAAACCATATATGAAGTAATTCCCATTATTGCGTACAAAGCAGCCCATACAACAGGAAATACCCAAGCAGGCGGCGAAAATGGCGGACGCTGTATTTCTGCATACAAACTGCCAAAACCACCTGCAAACAGAGCTGATAAAGCACCAACCAACTCTGCAAAAACTATGGAAATTATGAGTTCCGTGACATTGAATTTTTTCATAAACTACACCTGCCATACGAATTATACTTCTTCAAAGTTTTGAAGTAATACATTCTATGGCGTTTTACCGTAAAATATTACTTGGTAAGTGGTGTTACATTATTGAAAATTGCATAAAATTTAACGGGAATATGCTTGTCAATGTGGCACTTGCCGAAGAACCACTTGTTATAATCGCAAGCCTTTGTGATTTCCTCGAATAAAGCGTGAACCTCTATTCTCTGGAAAACATCAACTCCAAGGCAATCCTTTACCGATGCAGGCGGCTCGTGAGTTATAACATAATCCACAGCGTGATTATTTGCTTCAAGGTTTCTGACAGCCTCCATAATTTCCTCGTGGGTAGGCTGCTCACGCTCCCACCAGTCACCGTCACGTCTGAATTCTATATCCTGACTGTGTCCGCCGCCGAATGTGAAAATTTTCTTTCCCTCAATGGTGAAAACCTGACCTCGCATAAGGTGTATGAGATTTGGAGCAATAACTCTTGCCATTCCTCCATTCCACGTACTTTCGGGATATTTTTCAAGCAAATCAAAATTTTCGTGACAACCGTCAATAAAGCAGATTGTGTATTCAAGGGACATAAGCTTTTTCAGAATGGCATTTTCCTTTTTGGAGCCGTCCCAGATAAAGCCAAAATCACCGCATATAATCAAGGTATCCCCTGCACCCAGCTTTTTAAACTGCGGATCCTTGAATCGTGAAAAATCACCGTGAGTATCTCCTGTTACGTAAATCATTTAATCGCCTCCGTTCTATTAAGGGCAGCTCTAAAAACCCGTTTGATTAAAGAAAAAACAGATAGGTATGGCAGCTGCAAGGA
>CALFMA010000008.1 GCA_937880065.1 uncultured Ruminococcus sp. | reverse complement strand
GCTTCAGGGCGGTTTCTCCATCATCATTTTCTGTGGTGAAGCCTATGCCGTCACCATAGAGGCTCAGAGAGAAATTCTTCACATCGTCGGCAACAACCGCAGCCTTCTTGCCCCTGACTACCACAAGCTGATTCTCGTTGGTGAGGAAAGCCATCACATTGCCGTCCAAACTGAACTGCTGACCGTCAATGTCCTTGGCTTCGATGCCGGTGCGAATGATCTTCTTATTATCGTACTGGACCATTACTTCGCCATCCTCAACGAAAGCATAAATGGCATGCTCGAAGGGAGTGAAGCCGTTGCCGCCGGTGCATTTCAGGAACCGACCGGCACCATCAATGCTCCCATCGGCAGACATCCTGTTGACCGCAAAAAAATGTGTGTTACTGCGGAAAATTCCAGAAATGCCGTTACTCATTATTCGCTTATACGACAGTTTGGCGGATATGCTCATATAAAATGCCGCCTTGAAACAGGGCGGACACATCAAATTCGTGTTCATATGGCGTATATCGGCAATGCGGTGCTTGGCGATGATGTTTACGGAAAAGCCTATAAGGGCATTGAGGGGCAATGCCTCCACGCACGTAAAATCGGCTTTATTCACCCCACAACCGAGGAATATATGGAATTTTCAAGCGATTTGCCCGACTATTTCACAGCTATTCTGAATAAGCTTGAAAAGCAGTAGGAGGTTAGTTTTGGACATCAGAAAAGTTATAATTTTAAGCGATATGGACGGAACGCTCCTCAATTCCAAAAAAGAAATAAGCGAAACCGACAGGGCGGCAATTGAAAAATTCACCCAATTGGGCGGAAAATTCACCGTTGCTACGGGACGCACACTTCAATCTTTTGAGCAGTACCGCAATATGCTTGACCTGCCAATGCCTGTTGTGATGTACAATGGCGGCGGAATTTACGACTATGTGAACGAAAAAATGGTTTACAGCCGATTTCTTCCCTGTTCCGCAAGAAATATTGCATCGGAATTGCTCCGACTTATGCCCGAAGTTGGGGGAGAAGTGCTGACAACTGACGGTACATACGTTTTCAGCAACACGGACTATATGGAATACCACACGAAAATCTGCGGTATTACGCCGAATTTTGAGGATATAGACAAAATCCCCGACAACGGCTGGTTCAAGGTGCTGTTTACAATTGCTCCCGAGGATATTCCAAATCTTGAAATTCTCGTCCGTCATCTCGGCTATGACAAGGAAGCGGATTTTGTGAAATCCTCCGATATTTTCCTTGAAATGCTGCCAAAGGGCAGCAGTAAAGGCTCGGCATTGACGGAATACCGCCGTTTGGAGGGTATGGAGGATATGACATTTGTGGCTATAGGCGATTTCAATAACGACATTGAAATGCTGAAAGCGGCGGATATAGGAGCTTGCCCTGCCAATGCAGAGGAAGAAGTCAAGCAGGCGGCTGATATTATCCTCGAAAACACCAATGACCAAGGGGCAGTTGCGGAACTCATAAACTACATAATCAACAAAACTGAATAAAGCAATTTCCGCATACAAGAAAGGCAAATTGTGAGTTGACATAAAGCGAAAATAATGATATAATCATAAAGGAATAATATCTCAATGATATAATTTTTAACGGAGGTTATTTATGGACGTTACAATCAAAAAGAATTTGCAGAAAACAGCCTGCAAGGTGAGAATGGGCGTTATTGAGGGAACTTTTAACGCAAAATCGGGACATCCCGGCGGTTCTCTTTCAATCAGCGATACTCTCACATATCTCTACTTCAACAAGATGAATGTAAACCCTGCTGATGCAGAAAATCCCGACAGAGACAGACTTGTTCTTTCAAAGGGACATACTGCACCTGCACTTTACTCCGTTCTTGCACAGAAGGGCTATTTTGCAGAGGATGAACTCAAATCTCTCCGCCACATCGGCGCACTCTTACAGGGACACCCATGTATTCATATCCCTGGCGTTGATATGTCAAGCGGCTCTCTCGGACAGGGCATTTCTGCTGCGGCAGGTATGGCTCTTGCAGGAAAGCTTGACGGCAAGTCATACAAGGTATATTCAATTTTAGGTGACGGCGAAATCGAAGAAGGTCAGGTTTGGGAGGCTGCTATGGCAGGTGCTCATTATAAACTTGATAACCTTACAGCTTTTGTTGATTATAATGGACTCCAAATTGACGGTAATATTACAGACGTTATGAATCCGGAGCCGATTGCAGACAAATTTGCAGCTTTCGGTTGGAATGTTATTTCCGTAGACGGACACGATCATGAGCAAATTAAAAATGCAATCGAAACAGCTAAAACAGTAAAAGGCAAGCCTACAATGGTTGTTTGTCACTGTGTAAAGGGTAAGGGTGTTTCTTTCATGGAGAATAATTATGCATGGCACGGTACAGCACCTAATCAGGAGCAGAGAGATCAGGCTATTTCAGAGCTTGATGCCCTTATGGCTAAAATCGATAAAGAAATCGCAGAGGAGGCTTGAAAATAATGGGTAAAGTAGCAACTAGAGAAGCTTACGGTAAAGCATTGGCAGAGTTTGGTGCAGACGAGAGAATTATTGTTCTTGACGCCGACTTGTCAAAATCAACAAAAACAGATACATTTAAAAAAGTATATCCTGAGAGACATTTCAATATGGGTATTGCAGAAGCAAATATGATGGGCGTTGCGGCAGGTCTTGCAGCTTGTGGCAAGATACCGTTTGCAAGTAGTTTTGCAATGTTTGCGGCAGGACGTGCTTTTGAAATAGTAAGAAACTCTATCGGTTATCCTCATCTTAACGTTAAAATAGGTGCAACACACGCAGGTATATCTGTTGGTGAAGATGGTGCAACACATCAGTGTAACGAAGATATAGCTCTTATGAGAACTATCCCGGGAATGACGATCATAAATCCGGCTGACGGTGTTGAAGCTAAAGCCGCTGTAAAAGCAGCAGCTGCTTACAACGGTCCGGTATACCTTCGTTTTGGCAGACTCGCAACACCTATATTCAATGACGAAGCTTCATACAAGTTTGAAATAGGCAAAGGCATTACTCTCAAAGAAGGCAATGATGTTACTATAATCGCAACAGGCCTTATGGTAAATGAAGCTATGCAGGCAGCAAAACAGCTTGAAGCAGATGGTGTCAATGCAAGAGTAATAAATATCCATACTATAAAACCACTTGATACAGAGATAGTTTGCAAGGCTGCAAAAGAAACAGGTCTTATCATAACAGCAGAAGAACACAGCGTTATCGGAGGACTCGGTTCAGCTGTATCAGAAGCTGTAACTCAGTGCTGTCCTGTTCCGGTTATAAAGATCGGTGTAAATGATGAATACGGATACAGCGGACCTGCTGTAGACCTTCTCAAAAAATTCGGACTTTGCGCAGACAATATTGTTGCCAAGACAAAAGAAGCTGTTGAGAAGTTTAAAAAATAATGATATAACCAATGAGTGTATATTCTGCTTTTGCAGGATATACACTTTTTTTTAAAACCTATTGATTATTTATAAGTTTATTGATATAATTAAATTGTAAGTTATTTATAAAAGTATAAATTATTTATGAAATATATAGAAAA
>CALFMA010000007.1 GCA_937880065.1 uncultured Ruminococcus sp. | reverse complement strand
CATATTTGGAGTTGTTTTTCTATTCTTTCTGTCAACTATCTATTGTATCATAACACTGATCAAGTACTATTACTTCATGTACTAATTTACGTCCAAGCTCTTTAGATACAATTCCGAAAGGCGTGAGCATATTTAAGAATTCATCATCCATGGGACGGTTTAAACGGTAAATCTTTGCATGTTCTTCAGAAGTACAGTTTGTGAAACGGATTTTAACATCTTCTGCGGCTTTGACACCGTTCCCACCTTGTCGTGCCTTCCATTTGCCAGTATCAACATACACATCCGGATCTGGTTTTCCAATGCGGATTGCAAATTTTATCAGGAATTCACGCCATTGCTTATATTTCTCAGGCATATATATGGATGATAAAAATTGTGCCCTCAGATTATTGTTTGGACAGCACCAGCATCCTACTCGGTCATAACCTAACCTATATGCATTGTTGAAATCAATTCCCTCAGTGAGGATATAAAGCCAGATATCAATGTCTTTCCAATAGAAAATAGGAGTAGCCACTGTCTGCTTCTGTATCTTAACTGATTCTGCATCGTCTTCTACACGATTATACTTGCTTCTGGCTGTTGATTCATCTCTTCGGATGCCATAGAAGGTCAGTATTTTTGTGTCTCGATAATATCTTGTTAACACACGGGTAATAGGTCCGGTTTTAAACATCGAGCAGCACCAACGCATCATTCTTGCTGGTGGCCCTATGTCCTCACAAACAGACATGAAATCCTGTTCTGAATTCTTGGCTGTTTTAAAAATCGCTAGTGGATGTTGTTCACGGAATCGTCCGGCGTATTCTATTGTCAACGGAAATTCTAATGTCGTATTTCCAAATATATGAACTAGGCTAGGATTTTGCAAAGCCTTAGTTACTAAATCCGCGGTTACAGTGGAGTCCTTTCCTCCAGAGAAGGACAATACAATATTCTCTATGGGGAATTTACCAGCTTGCTCTTTTATGAAACTGTGAGCCTCATCCACAATCTCATAAAAGCGTGTGCTATTTGCGGAAATGAATTTTTCAATATATCCGTTAAAAAACTCATAGGAATTGCTTTTCTGATATTCTTGTAGTTTAGCTGCAAGATAGTCCGGAGAGTATTTTTCATACATTTTGGATGTAAGCGTAATTGATTTCCCATTGATATAATATCTGCTATTATTAGCCCAAACCGAGCATTCCAGATAAGCTAGCGGCTTATCTAGCATTAATTCAAGAAGCAGTCTTTCTTCTGGGAACACTGCTCGAATATCTGCTGCAAGGTATTTAGCTTTCCCATTACAAATTGGGCATCGTTCTTTATCTGGATCATTTCTCTTTCGGATGATAGGGATATTGCAATCTGCGCACCAAAACACATTTGTTGGGAGTACAGGATCAGTTATACCTCCACAAATTTCGCAAGTATTCTGTTGTGTTTCGTGTTGGCAGTTTTCGCACCACATAGTTCTTCACCCGATTTCTCTTTGTTCTTGAATTTGATACTTTTCGACTGCTGAAAGAATCCAAGCAGAAAACTGCTCTCTAACATCGACTGGTGATATTATTTCCATTTGTGTAGGAAATTGCATTAACCATCCCCAGAATGTTGGACTGATTTGAATTTCAACTGACACGGTATATCTTGAACCGTTTTTACGAATATTGATATCCTCACCGTATTTATTATATACTACGCCGATTAGACTTTCGTCAAAAGCCAATTTCACTTTGCGTATTTGACCGCCGTACATTTTAAACACCTGTTTAGGATAGTTTGATAATGATCTGACAGCTTTTCTGCCTTCCTTAGATAACTCACTATCAAGAATAGAAACATCTGCAATACGATCCGTTCTAAATATCTTTACATGGTTTTCATATTCTGGTTGAGATCGATAACATAACAAATAATAATTGCCCTCGCTACATAGCATAGCAAGCGGTTCTTCTTCATATAATTTATTTTCATGACGATAGATACGATCTCCGGATGCATTGATATCAAAATAACGAAATGATACCCGCTTTCCGTTTTCAATCGCTTGTTCAAGCTTGTATGTTATATCGAAGATATCTTCGTTTGATAGCTTAACTGTATTGAAACGCACAGTGTTCCGCAGCAACAAATGAGCAGCTTCACTACCACCAAGAGAAGCAACTTTTTTCATAAGTTCAGTTGTCTTTTCTTTGGGTATAAACTTTGAGCTTTGGAGCGCATCCATGATAATTTTCAATTCAGGAGGAGAAAACTGACGCTGCTGAACCCAGTACATCATATCATGACCGCGCCGTCGGTTCATGATGCTGTATCCATTACTTTGCATAGCATCAATATCACTATATAATGTTCTTCTATCACACTTGATGCCTAGTTGTTTCAGTTCGGAAATAATATCCTGAGTACTGAGTGGATGCTGTTCATCGGACTTCCAGTTTAGTATCTCCCAGATCTTTAACAGCTTGATTTTCTGAACTTTTGTATCCGCCACAGCACACACCTCCATAGTGTTTTTATACAAAATATATTATATCACGGTTGCTGCTTTTTGTCAACCCTTTCAAAGTACATTTTTGCTGACTCCGGAGACGATAATAATCCAGAGAGGATAATTCGATTATAATATAACAATTTTACAAACCGCATTTAAGTTTTGAGATTATCGTTCAGTTATTTGGCGGTTTCTGTAAGTTAAGAAGGCTCTGTGTAGGTACCTAACCCGCACAGAGCCTTTTTCATTTTTTAATGGGCTGTCTCCATAATACTTGACTACCATCACAACCTTACCTAGATGCTTTCCGTATCCGGTGACAGGTTCATTAGACAAGCGGTATTTCTCATCCGAATCGTTCATAAACACTGAAAGTTCATCCTCCTTAAAATCCGCATCACGATCAATAATAACAAGGTCTACGGTTGCGATTCCATAATCGGGCAAGTCTGGATGCTTTTCAGCTATGAAAGCTGCAGGACTTTTAATACTCTTAGGAAGCAATTCTTCTGGTATCCTGATTTCATCCATATCATGCACCTCCGGTTCATTCGATAAAATCCACAAGGTCTCCGCTAATGTCTTTGATTTTATCCATTTCAAGCTCCATGTAGCTTTTGCTGGTTCCTGTTGTCCTGAAAAGCACGATTTTACGACCTACAGTATCAATCTTTCTGACGCGCTCGGTTATCGTCACGTAGGAGCCTCCGCTTTTGAAGCAGTCGCATATAAAGTAAGCAAATGTCAGTATCGGATGATGCCCGTCCTCCAGCACATCATATATCAGGTTTATCTTCTGATTCAGCACTTCCATCTCGGGTTCGGAAAGTGTCTGCTGTTTACCGACCTCGCGGGCTTCCTCGTCTACCATCTCCTCGTATCCATCAAGAGCTGCGAATGGAGAAAAGATAGCAGCTCTCTCATAAGCTGACATCGGTTGTCTTGTCGGAAACTCCCAGCGATGGAGATTAAAGGAGCCCCCTCCTCTTTTCTTGAGAAAAAGCATAGATGTTTTTTCTTTAATCAAACGAGTTTTAGAAGTTCCCTAAAGGTGTTTGGATAAACTACCCGAGCATCTGGTTCCTGCTCCTAAACATATTCCCTGAGTAAATACATAAATTTAGTTTTCTGCAAGATACTTCCTCAACAATTCAATATCTCTACTGATAACGCGAGGTCTTATCCTTGACATTACTTTTACTTGAACTTCTGGTGTCCAATAAATTTTTAAATTTTTCTTTGCTCTTGTAATTGCCGTGTAGAAGATGTTGTGTGTAACCATTTCATCAACCTCGTCGGTTATTACTACTTTTACTGTGTCATATTCCAAGCCCTGTGATTTGTGAATAGAAATGGCGTATGCCACCTGAAATGGGACGATTGTTCTTGAATCAGATGAATTATTATCTTCATCATAGCTTTCCGTTTTGTAAACAGAAAATTGCACGATAGGATAACCACTATCAGACTTTCCGATTACTTTTAGGTTGGTACACCAGGCAAGCTCACTTTCATCTATTTCTTCAGATAACTCAATATCAAATTGAATTCTTTCATCAGTAGTATCTTTACCGATGATTTCTATTCCTGTTATTGTTCCTTTCATATTATTGTAAATAATATATTGAAATCTTGTTGAATCTAGGAATAGAATAGGATCTCCAACTTTGTAATACTGAACTCCCCATTTCACAGATGGATTGGGGTTGCTTTCTTGTAAGAAGCGATTGATATTGTTTATCCCATAAAGTCCATCATAATTTAAGCATAGAATAACTTCATTTTTGTGAACTTCCGATAGTAAAGATACATCTACCTTCAAGGAGCAAGTTTGTAAAGCAATTTTTTCATTTACATCATCGGTCATATTTCTTACCTTTTCCCATAATTCCAGTAGTTCCGCATTATCCTTTGCTCTGTATGGCTTTTTTAGCTCAAATACAGATTTTGAAGGCAAAAAATATTGTGCCGCAGTAAACCAGTTTCCAAATCGTATAGAACTGATTTGATAAGTATCGCCAACAAGTAAAAGAAGATTGCACTTAACTTTTTCGAGTACTTTTACCATTTCACTATTACTTACGGTGCTACTTTCGTCAATGACAAGAAGTTCGCAATCTGGACTTACCCAGCTGTTTTTTGATATAAAGCTTGCAATAGTAGAAAAGGTGTAATCCTTTTGATCGTGTTTAATTCGTGCTTCAAGATTGTTTTTTGCTGAATTGGTTTGTGTTAGGAAAAGAATTTTTTCATTAGAAAAGTAATCAGAAATATGCTTTATCAATGTTGTTTTTCCAACACCGGCTGAACCATATATCATTGCTACTCTTGATTCTGAAAACAATCGTAACAGAATTTCTTTCTTTTCATCGCAATCAACATCTAATATTTCAAAATCTATATAGAACTCGATGTCATGAGTGTATCCTTCTATACCCTGAGTAGACATTTCCAGTAGTTTTTTTATTACTGTGCAGGTGTCTGTTTTATATTCGTTTAAATATATCTGTCCGTTTTCTATTACAAGCTTGCTCTTATCAAAATGTTTTTCATATAGTTTTCTATTGTAGCATTTCTTTAATTCCTCAAGATTGCTGTATCCAGTGATTTCATCAAGTGTAGAGAAGATATGGCCTTGAATTTCAGTATTGTTTTTTATTTTTCGTGCAAGTAGTTCGTGTTCTCTGTTGTATGTGGGGATACACGAAAATAATGCACCTAAACGAGGATTATGCCCATGAGGTGAACTAATAAATGGCATTTTATCAAAAGGAATACTTTCATAGAGAAAATAAAGATATGAGAGCTTAAAGTTCTTATCTATACCGCGTTGTTGCTTAATAATATCATTATTCATATTATAAAGAAGATAGCGTAGTAGATTTTGTCCGGGTCGTCTACTTTGTATTATTTTTCTACACTGATCCAGTTGGTCAAGAAAAACAGAGGATTTTATTTTTTCTCTCCATGCGGAGGTTATTTTTTCGTAGGCGATATCAGGAAAATCCATTAAATCGGATAATGTATATTGAGTCTGTGTTAAGAAAGTGCAGATTTCGCGTTGTTCTTGATATGAAGTTCTGGGAACATTTCCGATTAAAATGGAAGCAAAGTTATTAAATTCGCATTCACGAATTGCAACTTCCCAGCCAACAATCAATGTAATTGGCATTGTCTTTTCAAGAATTTCAATAGTAGTTTCTACTATTTTGAATCTAGAGGCGTAGTTACTTATAATAGGCAGTTTGGTAAATGCAATAACTCTATGTGATTTATTGGTATTACCCAATGCTGGAGTGAATGTTACCTCATAGTAGGTTTTTCTGTCGACAATAATTTCTTTCAGCTTTTGGATATAATATTTATCACCTTTAGCAGAGAATTCAGCTGGATATTCCTCTATCTTTTCTGCAATTTTACGATGATACTCTTCAAGGGCAGTATCGGTATTTAAAGGGAATTTGTTAAGGTTATGAAGGATATTCATTCCCCAGTGCTTCATTACAAGATTTTTTACATCGAGGAGATATTTATAATATTTCAGCATCAAACGTTCAGAATTATCTTCGTCCAGAGAATAGTGAATAGCTACAATACTAAGGTACTTATGAAAACGATACAATCCTTTAAGTTCACTTGTAACTTGAGCATACTCAATTCCTTTTGCGATATTTTCAGTAGTATTAGGAATATCTGTATTATTGGAATAAAAGTTCAGCATTATATGTTCAACAAATGCAATAAGATGTTGAAGTATATCCTGTGAAATTACGCCACGTGTTGAGTCATCAATACTATCAAGGTGCCTACATATTGTCCGGTCTATCGTTGTTATTCTATCTATCAATGTTGGCATATTATTTCATCTCCGTACTTGTCAGTAATTTTCGCCTTCATTCCAGTCTTTAATAAATACATCATATGGAAACGCACATGAATAATTACTTGGATGTAATTTAATGTATAGATTTCGCAAATTTCTTCTGATTAATCTAATCGGTATGTGTAGAGTATCCGTTTTAGGATCAAGCACAGAACAAAAGTCATTCAGTTTTGCGAGCAAAGCTAAAACATTGGATTTCAGCATAATATCCTGAAATTGCTCGGATTTTCTACTCCATTTATCATTAAAGAGAGCCTCAATTTTAATTTGAATGGTCTTGTCCAGCATCTCTTGAGCGAAGTTTTCAGAGATGCATTTTTCAACGATTTCATCGTAGTCAGAAGTAAATTCCTGTAATAGAATATTGTCTGCTTCAGAGGAGCCTTCATAGCCCTCACTGTTATCTATAGCCAGTGGGGGCATTATTATTTTTTCAACGTTTGTTATTTGCTGGCGTACTCTTGTGGTGGCTGCTGCCTTTTTTATTATATTTTGAAACAGATATGCGATTTTTTCACTGCAGTTACGATTGTTAATGTCTGGTATCTCTTCACGAAAAGCATCAGAGAGATTTTCGATAACAGCATCACTGAAGTCATTTATGTACGTAACAAATTGTTCCGGTTCGATATAAGCGATAATTTCTTTAGAGAAGGCTACTATTTTTGTATTTCCATTGAAATATGCTTTAAAAGATTCTTTTGATTTTCCAGATACAAGGTCTAAATGTTCTTCCATAACCATTGTTTCGAAGAGGGTACGAGTGAAACGACTTGTATTTACGCCTTGACCGATGATACTAGCTAATTTATGAGCAAATTCTGAGAATTCCAATTTCTCTAACCTCCTACAAAACGCGAAAGCTACCGAAGCCTACCCATTACAACCCATTGCTACCCGACTTGTTTGCTATAATGTATTTAGCGAATTAAGCAGAAAGTGTTTGTAGCAACAGAAAAATATACATTTATATTATATCACATTTTTACACCAAAATCAAGATTTATGTATGAATTGCAACGGAACCAAGGACTACTCCTCATAGATTAATATGAACTCAACATAAGCATTTTGAATATTTTTGCTGTAGACACATTGTTTGAGATTGTATATTTTTGTGCATATATACGAAATTGATTTTCGTGTCTTAAAAACAACTCGCAATTTTCAAGCACCGCCTTCAAAGTTTAGTTGCATCTTAAAAGGCTTGTACCGAAATGTTGACAATTCAACCAATCTGCTTCAATGTTTTATATCATTCTTAGTTCAGGTTGTATAAGAAATGCAGATGTGATATAATTTGCATCAATACAGAACGCTTCAAAATTAGTTGAGGCTGAGGAGTGGATACTTTATATTCCAGTAATCCCTGCCACAGGCAGTTACAAATAAATAATTTTTGAGCCGGAACGAAGTACAAGTTCAGGGCACAAGGATATTTCAAATTAGGACATATCAGTAATGCTGATATGTTGGTTTTGAGATACCCTTCCCTTGCTGTACCCATTTTTCGGTAGCACAGGAATCGGTATCTCACCGGTTCCTTTTTTTTATATATCCTTGCCCTTACTGCGTCCGGCAGAAAGGACAAGCTATGAAAATCAGAAAGACAAGCAGTAAGCAGAGAATGACTTACACCTACATTGACGCAGAAGGCAACAAAACTGTATTGCGTCCCGGTGAAAACGGCGTGACGGAATTTCATATCAAGAAACTTCATGCAGCTGATGATGCGGAGGTGTATAACAATCTCAAAAACGCTCATCCATTCTTGACAAAAGAAGAAAAAGAAAAGCGTGCTGAATGGGAAAGACTGCACCCGGGTGAAAAGGTTCCAGTAAACTGGAATCTATCTCTTGATGCATCTCTTACCGATGAAGCAGACAGTGCAACGCTCGGCGACGTGATTGCAGAGCCCGAAGAATCTGAAAATCCTACAGTTGAACTCCTTCGTGAAGTTGCTGAAACCTTCACAGAACGTCAGAAACAGGTTTATCAGCTACACCTTCTGAATGGCTTTTCAGTAAAGGAAACCGCCAAAATTATGGGAATTTCTGCACCAGCTGTTACCAAGCATAAGCAGAGAATTATTGAAATTTTAAAAAAATATTTTGAAGGGGTTAATTCTTAAGGCATTTCTGTTGCCTGTAGGGTAGGAGGTGAGAACATGAAACACAAAATCAGGATCAAAGTTGAAGAACAGCCAGTGCTTGCAGGTCGCAGCATGACGTTTCCTAAAAGATTGCTTCGCTTTTTGTTCGGAGACTTTTGCGAAATCCTTGTTCTGACACCAGGTAAGTGTGTACAGAACGTCGAAATCCAAGAAATGAAAGGAGAATGAATATGGAACCTATGATGAAAGTCATCAATGCACTGTCGGAATTGGTTACAGCACTGCAGGAACTGAAACAGCAGGTAACTGACGGGTATATCAATACCTTCGAGAAAATCTACAATCCCGAAAAAGATGAGCCGAAAGAAACAACACCTGCTGAACAGCCGTTACCCGAAACAAAAACAGTCACTTTTCTAGAGCTTCGTAGTCGTCTTGCAGAGATTTCCCGTGCAGGTCACACAGCTGAAATCAAGGAACTGATTACCAAGCACGGTGCAGAAAAGCTTTCAGATGTGAAAGAAACAGACTATGCAGCATTGCTTGCAGAAGCGGAGGAATTGTAATGGCTCACGCACTTCTTGCACCGTCATCCAGTGATCGCTGGATTTCGTGTCCGCCCTCGGCGGTGAAGAATGCCGCTGTAGAGGATACATCGAGTAGTTATGCACAGCAAGGGACGGATGCACACGCATTGTGCGAATACAAGGTGCTTACGGCACTCGGTCACCGTGTCCGTGCTCCTACTCCAGACCTTGCCTATTTCGATGAGGAAATGGCAGAGCACACTGATGCCTACTGCGAATTCATCATGGAGCAGGTACAACTCGCAAAGCAAACCTGTGCCGATCCGCTTGTCCTCGTAGAACAACGGCTTGACTTCTCCCGATGGGTGCAAGACAGCTTTGGTACAGCGGACTTTATCATCGTGGCAGATGGTACGCTCACCGTGGTGGATTTCAAGTACGGACTCGGAGTTTTGGTTGAAGCAGAGGACAATCCGCAGATGAGAATGTATGCACTCGGTGCATTGCATCTATTTGAGGCCCTCTATGATATCCATACAATCCGTACCATCATCTTCCAGCCACGCCGTGACAATGTCAGCATTGCGGAAATTTCAAAGAATGACCTGCTCACATGGGCAGAGAAAGTTCTTGTTCCGGCAGCTGAACTTGCGGCAAAGGGTGAAGGTGAATACAAGGCAGGCAAGCACTGTCAGTTCTGCAAAGTCAAGGCAACCTGCCGCAAACGTGCAGAATACAATCTCGAAATGGCACAATACGATTTCGCTGTTCCCGACACCCTCGATGATGCGGAAATCAGCGTGATTCTGAATCGTGCAGATACCTTTATTTCTTGGGTGAATGATGTGAAAGAATACGCACTTGAACAGGCAATCTGCGGACGTTCGTTCCCAGGCTACAAGGTGGTGGAGGGACGTTCCAACCGCAAATATACAGACGAAAATGCCGTAGCAGTTGCGGTTACCAATGCAGGCTTTGACCCCTATGAAAAGAAACTCATGGGTGTAACTGCAATGACAAAATTACTCGGCAAGAAACAATTTGACGCCCTGCTTGGCTCTCTCATAGAAAAGCCAAAGGGCAAACCCACACTTGTACAAACGTCGGACAAGCGTCCGGCATGGAATACAGCAAAAGAAGATTTTATGGAGGAAAATTAATATGGCAAAGTTTAAGAATCCTACAAAGGTAATCACAGGCAAAGACACACGTTTCAGCTATCTCATCGTAAATGAGCCGAAGTCTATCAACGGCGGCACACCGAAATACAGCGTGTCCCTCATTATCCCCAAGACCGATACCGCAACCGTGGAAAAGGTTAAGGCGGCAATTCAGGCAGCGTATGATGAAGGTCAGTCCAAGCTCAAGGGCAACGGCAAGTCAGTACCGGCACTCTCCGTTCTCAAGACACCTCTTCGTGACGGTGACGCTGAACGTCCGGACGATCCGGCTTATGCGAATAGCTACTTCATCAATGCTAACTCTGCAAGCAAGCCCGGTGTGGTGGATGCGGATTGTCAGCCGGTTCTCGATACAAGCGAAATTTACAGCGGTATCTACGGCAGAGCGTCCATTAATTTCTACGCATTCAATACCAATGGTAATCGTGGTATCGCTTGCGGTCTGAACAACATCCAGAAGCTCCGTGACGGTGAACCTCTCGGTGGTAAGAGCCGTGCAGAGGATGATTTCGCTGATGATGACGATGATGATTTTCTCTCTTAATTAAATGACAGACGGGTGGGTGACTCCCCACAGTGTGGGGAGATGTCCACAGGACAGAGGGGACGGGCTCCGGTTAGGAGTTTGCAGCGTTGCTGTGGGTGGGAAATACGAAAGGTAGGTATAATATGAACGAAATGATTACAATCAACTATGATAATCCTCAGCGTCCTGTTGTTTCCGGACGTGAACTTCATGCGGCATTGCAGATTGAAACAAGATATAATGACTGGTTTAAAAGAATGTGTGAATATGGCTTTTCCGAGTCAAATGACTTTTACTCATTTTTGAGTAAAAGTCTTTTCCTTCTTCACCTATATGATATAATCTATGCATATATTGCCCATATTTTAATGAAGATTTTGTAACAACTGGTTTTGCAGGAATAAATGCTTTATATGCCATTGAAACTTGTGGCAACATCATTGTTGCCACTACACCTGCAACACCTACTACTATCGGTAAGGAAATGACAGTTTATTCGTATCGATTGAAGAAGTCTTTGGAAAATATCAAATCCATTAAGGCTTGTGCAAAATTTAATGGTGCAACAGGCAATTATGCAGCAATTTCTGTTGCATTTCCGAATGAAAATTGGCCGGTACTGACTAAGAATTTTATTGAGGAATATCTGGAACTGGAGAAGGGCGAGAAGGACTTTTACTTCAACTTCCTGTACAACTGCGCCCTCACTCTGCAGATGGATCTGTCGGAGCTGGTTTCCGGTACGGATCCCAAGCTGGGCTTCTTCACTTTAACCCGTGCAGGGGGCGGTATGCCCATCCGCAAGGGAGACGGCTTCCACTACCGCCACGTGGCACCCTTTTTGAAGAACCGTCTGTCCGAGCCTTTTGTGGTCACTGCCGTTTATGACCCTGTCAAGGAGAACGCTCCCATCGAGCTGGCCACCCACCCCGGTCAGGAGTTTGACATGGTACTGGAGGGTCAGCTGCGAATTCAGCTGGACGATCATACCTTTATCCTCAACGAGGGGGACAGCATCTTCTATGAGTCCGAGCACGCCCACGGCATGGTGGCGATGGGAGGCAAGGACTGTAAGTTCCTTGCCATCGTTCACAAGGAGGGCGAGACCCCGGAGA
>CALFMA010000006.1 GCA_937880065.1 uncultured Ruminococcus sp. | reverse complement strand
AGTAGCGATACCCTGTTTCTTGCCGTCGCCGTAATAATCGGGGAAAACATAGTTGACCATCTGCTGCATTGTAAGCTGTGCGAGAAGCATAACTATTGATGCGGCAATGATTGAAATAAGCGCACGGTTTTTCACAGCATTTTTGAGCATTGCAAAAACATTGTTGTTCTGCTGAACCTCTGCGGAAGCTTCAGATCTGACGCGTTCTGTTGTGAGATAGAAGCAAAGAAGATAGCATAAAACTGCAAGAACTGAGAATACGCCTGCTATAAGAGTGAACTTTCCACCGTTCATAACATCAACGGTGAGTGCCTCGCCTGTTGTGGGGTCAAGCACAGCCTTGCCTGCTTCGTCAAGCTGGGGGATTTTGTCATAAACAAACATGGGAATACCCACTGATACAAATGCACCTGCAAGCATACCTCCCATTGTACGGAAGGTAGAAAGAGACTGTCTGTCACCGGGATCGTTGGAAATTGCTGATGCCATTGAGCCGTAGGGGATATTGATTGAGGTGTAGAACACTGAGCCCCAGAGAATGTATGTTATGAACAGATAGGCAATTTTTGCTGCCTGAGGAAGGCCTGCAAGTGAGCTCTGATAAATAAGGAAGGATGCGATTGCAACGGGTCCGCACATTCTTCTGATCCAGGGCTTGAACTTGCCGTGCTTTGTGAATTTGCCTTTGTCACAGATTCTGCCCATTGCAACGTCTGTGAAAGCGTCAACAAATCGTGCAACCATCATAACAACACCGACAACAGCGGCTTCAACGCCCATAACGTCAGTGTAGAATTTAAGAAGGAAGCTGGATGAAAGAATAAAGGTGAAATCATTACCGAAGTCACCGAACATATATCCCATTTTGTCTGCAAAACCAAACGGTCTTACTGCTTTTTTCTGTTCTTTCACTTGCATACCCCTTTCTTTGTTGAAATGAATTAGTTAAAGGTTAATTTACTTGCGCGGATATTATCCCCCCGGATCATCCGCAACGTTTGATATCATTTTAACAAAATACAAACAATATAGAGAGTATAATTTTTGGTAGTTTTCGTATAATTTTTATTAGTTGTATTTTTTACCTAAAAATGGTACGATAAAAATGTAAAATTTTCCTGTCGCAAAAGGAGAGATTATGCGCTATCAGTCCGAACTTGATTTTGCCAAAAGAGTACTGTCCCACTTTCGCTTAAAAACCCACATTATTACCGAAGAAAATCACTCGATTTCGGAAATCGATATGGGACTTCGAAAACTTCTCGGCATGGAAGAACAACTTAATCTTTCTAAGGCTTTTATCAGTGAACGAATCAAGCCGAATACCATCTATAAATTAATTGATCTTTTTTATTGTAATTATTTCATTCTCCGTATGCCGGATACCACGCCTGAGGCTCTGATGATTGTGGGTCCCTATACCACACGTGAATTTAACCGGAATGAAATTATGGAATTCACTGAAGAATATTCTCTCCCGCCACAGATTTTTAATACACCGGAGAAGTATTTTAACAATATTACTTATTTGGAGAATGATTCTGTCGCACTGATTGTGATGAATACATTGGGGGAAAGTTTTTGGGGCAGTATGGACCAGTTTAAATTTGAAACCCTGGAACAGCAATTTAACTCATCCGAGCATTCCGCTCAATTCTCCGCAGGTTCAAG
>CALFMA010000005.1 GCA_937880065.1 uncultured Ruminococcus sp. | reverse complement strand
TCTTGCAGAGTGGAGAACATTTCCATGGTTAAGGCGGCGTCGCTTTTGCTTTTCCCATACTGTTGGAGCGCAGGAGCGAGCTGCCTCACGGTTTCCCAAACCAGTACCGAACGGATGCCGTTTCCGGAGGAAGGCATAGCGCATCCACCGTATTGATGGAATACAAGCATGGAAACAGCCTTTGTATCTCCACTCAGGTGGGGTGCAAAATGGGGTGCAGATTTTGTGCTTCGGCTATTGCGGGATTCGTCCGCAACCTCACTCCCTCGGAAATGCTTTTGCAGATTTATGAAACCGAAAGAAACAGCGGCGTGAAGATTTCGGGGCTTGTGCTTATGGGAATAGGCGAACCCCTCGATAACTACGACAATGTTCTGAAGTTTCTGTCACTTCTTTCCTACAAGGACGGCAATAATTTCAGCCTCCGCCATGTGTCACTTTCCACCTGCGGACTTGTGCCGAAAATTTACGAGCTGGCTGAACTTAAACTGGGACTTACCCTTTGTATTTCCCTCCACAGTTCTGACAATTCGTCAAGAAGTGAAATAATGCCTGTCAACAGGACATATAATATAGATGCACTCATTGAAGCCTGCAAGCATTACATATCCGCAACGGGCAGACGGATTACCTTTGAATATGCGGTTATGGACAATGTGAATTCCGCTGAAAAAGATGCGGACAGGCTGGCAGAACTGCTCCGTGGCATAAATTGTCACGTAAATCTCATACCTGTTAATAAGGTAAAGGAAAGAAAATACACCACCGCAAGGACAGCTGTTGCGGAATTCGCAAAACGGCTTGAAAAGCGTGGTATCAACGCTACCGTAAGACGTACTCTCGGCAGCGATATAGAGGCAGCGTGCGGTCAGTTAAGACGTGACGCTCATGAACAATCGGAGTAATTTGAAAATTCAGACTTCGGTTGATACTTCAAGGTATACTTCGGAAAGCGAGGTGCATACGAATGCGATTCAGATACGGCACGGATATCGGTCTGCGGCGTGATGAAAATCAGGACGCTGTAAGATGTGAATATTTCGGGCATAATATACTTGCCGTAGTTTGTGACGGCATGGGCGGCGAGCGAGCAGGCAAAGAGGCAAGCCACATCGCCATAGACGAGTTTTTTCAGAGATTTTCAGACGGCTACAGCGAAAATCTCACGGAGGACGAAATAAGAAAGCTGCTTATTTCTTCGATTTCAGCAGCGAATTCCGTTATTCATACAAGGGCACGTATGGACTTCAAGAATTTCGGCATGGGTACAACCTGTGTTGCGGCTTTTGTAACGGCGGATACGGCATTTGTGGCAAATGTAGGCGACAGCCGTGCTTATCTCATTACAGATACAGGGCTTTACAGCATTACAACCGACCACAATGTGGCATCTTTGCTCTATGAGCAGGGCAAGATAACCGAGGAGGAAATGGCTGTACATCCACAAAAACATATGCTCACAAGAGCTGTTGGCGTGGAAAAAACAGTTCTCACCGATACGTTTACCTTGACCTATGAGGATAAAATCAATTTGCTGCTTTGTTCCGACGGTTTATCGGGATATTGCAGCGATGATGAAATATATGACGTATTATCACAGACAGACTTTGATACGGCAGCAGAAGCACTTATTCAGCTTGCACTGAATAAAGGCGGCCGTGACAATGTAACAGTTGCCATTATCGGCGACTAATAACTAATATAATTAAACCTGAAAAGGGTTGGAAAAGGAAGGGTAAGGCAATGGAAAAGTACATTGGCAAGAAGCTTGACGGCAGATATGAAATTACAGAACTTATCGGCGTCGGCGGTATGGCTGAGGTTTACAAGGGCGTAGATGTCATTGACAATAAGCCTGTAGCCATTAAGATACTCAAAAAAGAGTATGCGGAAAATGAGGAATTCCTCCGCCGTTTCCGCAACGAATCAAAGGCAATCGCAGTTCTCTCACATCCAAATATTGTAAAGATTTATGATGTGGGATTTTCCGACAAGCTCCAGTATATCGTTATGGAGTACATCGACGGTATTACTCTTAAAGAGTATATCGAGGAGGAAAAGGTTCTCACATGGAAGGATACGGTTCATTTCGTAATCCAGATTTTAAGAGCATTGCAGCACGCTCACGACAAGGGCATTGTTCACCGTGACATCAAGCCCCAGAACATTATGATGTTCAGCGACGGCACTATCAAGGTCATGGATTTCGGCATTGCTAAATTTGCTCGTGAGGAGGGCAAAACAGCTACCGACCAGGCTATCGGCAGCGTTCACTACATCAGCCCCGAACAGGCAAGCGGTGCAGTAACCGATGCAAAGAGCGATATTTACTCAGTTGGTGCAATGATGTATGAGATGCTTTCGGGAAGAAAGCCTTTCGACAGCGATAACCCCGTTGCAATTGCAGTTATGCATATGCAGGATATTCCTGAACGTCCAAGAGCTGTCAACCCCGATATTCCCGACGGTCTTGAGGAAATCATTCTCAAGGCTATGGAGAAAGCTCCTGCTGACAGATACAGCACAACAGGAGAAATGATTGCCGATATTGAGAAATTCAAGGCTAATCCTACAATGACTTTCGGCTATTACCGTGAGGAGGGCGTTGACGATAACGCTGATACACAGTACTATGCAGCAGGTGAAATCGAACTTCCCCCTGCCGATGAAGTTCCCGTTGAAAAGCCTGTTTATGCAGGTGCGGCTGTGGGAGCAGGCACAGGCGGCGGAAGATATCCCCAGCAGAGAAATCAGCCATATGGAAACCTTGACGATTACTATGATGACTATGAGGACGATGACGACGAGGAAGAAACAGAGCGTACATCTCTCGTAGTGCCTGTACTTACCGCAATTATTGTAGTTGTAATTATCGTAGGCGTTGTAATTATCGCTATGCTTTTCAAGGATATGCTCCAAGGTTCAAAGCAGACAAACGACTGGTCAATGCCTAACGTAGTAGGTTTGGACTTCGAAGAGGCTCGACGCAAATCCGGTGACAACATCAAGTTCCAGCAGGACGGCGAGGAATTCGACGAGGCTGAGGTTGGTGTAATCATTGAGCAGTCTATCGAACCCGGCAGCCAGTTCAAGAAGGGCGATGTCCTCAAGGTTGTAATCAGTAAGGGTATGGAAACAGAAGAAGTACCGGATGTAAAGAATAAGAATGCACAGCTTGCACAGGCAGAGCTTGTACAGCATGGCTTTGTTCCCGATGTCCGCAATTCATCAAGTACCGAAGTCAAGAAGGGCAATGTTATCAAGACAGAGCCTGAGGCAGGTCAGATGGCACATAAGGGTTCAACAATTATCGTTTATGTAAGCCTTGGTGAGGATGCAGGACAGATTGCTGTTTGGCCAACAGTAAAGAAGCACCTCACCGCAGGCAAGGCGCTCTACTTCTCACACGGTTTCGGTATCACATACAAGGAGCGTACGGGTATCGTGCCTC
>CALFMA010000004.1 GCA_937880065.1 uncultured Ruminococcus sp. | reverse complement strand
GCTCCGTGAAACGCTCAGGGCTATCAGATTTGAGGAATGCGAAAGTGTTTATGATACGTGTTATGGGGTGCTCTAATGAGCAAAATTGGATATATTCGTGTATCAACGGAACATCAGGAAACTGCACGACAAGAAGCGATAATGGAGCAGTATAAGGTAGAACGTGTATTTGCAGAAAAGATTTCAGGTAAGAACGCCAACCGTCCTGAGTTGAAAGCTATGCTTGATTATGTCCGTGAAGGCGATACCCTGTACATCGAGAGCATCAGCAGACTTGGACGCTCTACAAGAGATTTGCTCAATATAATAGATGTGCTGCAAAGCAAGGGAGTTACTCTTGTAAGCAGTAAGGAAAATATTGATACCAATACTCCACAAGGGCGATTTGTCTTATCTATATTTGCCGCTCTCTCCGAGCTTGAACGTGAGCAGACCTTACAGCGTCAGCGTGAGGGAATTGCTATAGCCAAGTCACAAGGAAAATACAAGGGCAGACAGCCTATCGCTATCGACTGGGTTAAATTCGGGCAGCTGTATGATATGTGGAAATCTCAAGCTATCACAGCCGTTGAATTTCAAAAACGTATGAATCTTCGTGCTAACACCTTCTATCGTCGTCTAAGAGAATATGAACATGGACAAAAATAACAAAAAGCCGATACATGAATTACTTGTGTATCGGCTTCGTTTTTTCAATAGGATCTCCGTTATTATTGCAATATTGCAAAAGCGGAAATACCACTTATATGAAATAGTTTTACTGTGTTTCAATAGACTACGGGCTAATGAAACAATAACTTGTTACAATTTATCTATAACACGGAGTACACGATCGATATTATTGCTGAATTTTGAGACCATAAGACAAAACGCCCTATATTTAAACTTTTTAGGACACGTTATTTTATATTCGTCACGGCTGATATCAGAAGCAATTGTGAGCATTGCTTCAAACCATGCGTTCATATCCTTTTTAGGCTCAAGTAATTCTGTTATTTTGGCACACAGTCTTTCTATTTTAGGATAAGCAGTGTCAAAATGTTCTTTCAATGAATTTATATCATTTTCAAGGTATGATTTCCATCGTTTGTCTTTCTCGGAATCAGTAAGATTCTTTAGCTCATGCTGCTTGTTATAAATGGTGTCGGTCTGTCGTTCTAAATCCTTTAATGTGCTTTTTATTAATTCACATAAATTAATAAGTGCCTTTTTCTCTGATTCGGTAATTGTATAGAAATAAATAATGTTATTCACATCAGATTTAGAAGCATTTTTTAATTTATTTGATTTCGTGACTTTTTGAGTTGCAGCTGCTCTGATAATAGAAAAATATAATTCAGTGATATCTTCTGCCATCCCATAAATATCATCTATCTCACAAAAATCATCTTCCTCATGAATACCATACTTGTTTACATCTAAATTAATTTCTTTAGCAAACTTTATTGATTTTGATTCGTCATAATCTTCTATTACGCCCAATAATTCTTCTACGCAACTTTCCTTATCGAAATTCGCTTCAAGTTCACAGGCTATGTCACCAATACCATTGTCGCCTCTGAGATATTTTCTTAGCCGATCCGCTTTATTCTTTTCAATAAAGCAGCTTCCCTTTGAGTTTGTTATTGTTGGGAATATGCTGTCTATGATTTCCTTTCCATTTGAACTCAATCCAATTTTAAGCAACTCTTTCACAAATTCAGCCTTTCCACCTTTGCCGTTCTCGATAATCTCATAGTAAGCTGTAGCATATTGTGAAAAAGTAATTTCTGCTTCTGCCATTATTATCCCCCCTCCTATCAAGATGAGACAAGATTTACATCACAAATCCCGTCTCGTCGTTATGCAAATTATAAAATTATTATAACATATGAATTTGCATTAGGCAATGCCTCTTTGGCAAAAAATATGTGAAGTGCTTGAAAATGCGGTAAAGTAAAAATATCGTTTCTGAAAAGGCATGAAAATGGGGCTTTTTCAGCTGATAAAGGAGCAGTATTTTATTTTTCACCGCATTCAAAGGCTGATGAAATATTATTTTTAAGGAGGATGGTAAGATATGAATAACATTCCATCTGTGCCGATCCCGGCACAACAATCAAGTCAAGTACCCAATCCTAACACACAGCATAATACTGCTATGCAAACAGCAGTTGAATTTGCAAAAATTAAAAATGAATTGGGATTATCTTTTATTGTAAAAGATAAAAATTTCAACAACATATCTGGTAAGTTTAAAGACTTATCACAACTTCTAAAAAGCCCTGAATTTATAGCACATTTGGATCAGGAATTGTATGTATGCGACCTTAATGAGACAACCTGGTTTAAGCTTAAGCTGAAAAAAGGAAGGATTATTTCATTCACGTTCTTGTTAAACGTTAAAATCAATTGGTTTAAAGTAATAAATAAAGATTTCGGTAATTTCGATTTTATTCATGTTGGTTTTGGCTCCAAAGAGGATAATACCGACGCAACATCAACACTTATTCCTTATTCTGACGTAACTCCTGATAAGATTGCAAAGCACTTTAAGCAACTTGTAGGGCAGACGGCAAACAATTCAAAAGAATTAGGGAAACTGCTTTGTTATATACTAACAAAATACTTAACCTCTTCCTCTCCTAGAACACAGGAATATCACGGCAAGAAACAAGGATTTGAAAGAAATCTTAAGGGGGAGATACAATTCAATCCTGCTCACTTATTACCTAAAAAGATGCTTCCATACTTGCCTGCCGGCATAAAGGCCAGACAATATCCGCCATATGTTAATTGTCAGAACGAAGACCTGACACCTGTTCTTGCCCCAATATTCGCTAATCAAAGTGAGCTTCAACTGCTTCTGCTTCACAGAATTGCAAGCTGGCATCAGTCGTTCTTCGTTCAGAAGGACGTTTGTTCAGATAGCACGCTTATCATCAAGCTAGGTACAGGAGTGTCTATAACTTTGGCGATTGTTTTGCTGAAAAACACACGTTACGACTCGCTTGACGTACCTCCGATAGGCCCAAATATCAAGCCTTTAAAGTTTGACTTGGAAAATATCAACGATGGTATGGTTGTTGCAGTTGATGTTTACGCAGCCGACCAGTTCAAAAAGGCTGAAAAAGGCTATGACTTACTTATCAACGATACAAGCGGAGCTACCGGAGAAGGCGAAACTGTACATCACATTTCTGTACTTATATCCGGATATGCTGATATGTATTTCCCAAAAGACAAATGCTGCGTCCTTGAGTTAGGCGATGTGTCAACTAAATACTCGCCAGAGGCATATAAGACAGCACTCAAGCGTTTGGATGCAAATCTGATCGTTAGAACTGAGCGTGGCTGTAACAACGGCAATTTTATTAAGGTATTCAACGACTATGTTGACGAAATTCGCAACAATATTCCCGATACTATACCAAATTCAAAACACAATACTTACATCATGCTGAATACAGCATTGCGTATGTATAACGAGTTCTTTAGTCCTTTATTCGCATCGGATATAGAGCAATATATCGTTGAGTGGCTCTGCTCACAAGAGCAGGACAAGCAACCATTATACGATGTTATATGCACAGAATTTGGAAAAATCCTTAATAAGAAAATGACTGACGGGTATTTCCGACTGATTTTAAAAGAGGAAACAACGCCGTTCGATAAGGGAAATCACACTTTGGTGGTAGACAAAGATAAACGCTGCATTTATCTTGAGACGGCTGAAAGCTTTTCGATTGCTAAAAACGAGATGAACTCTATTGGTGACAGCGATAGTCTGACATCTGCTCTTTACAGCAACGGCTATTTACCTCACAATGCGAAGAACGAGAAGAGTATCAGGATAGCAGCTATAACATCCGACGGTGTACCATATCCTTTATACGTCCATGCGATAAGTTATTCATTGCTGACTCAGGAAAACAAATTAAGATTCGACTTGCTAGACAAGGAAGCAAATCTCTTCTCTTACGATGAAATACCGAGAGAAAGCTTCTTGCCGCTGATCAAGACTATTGACGGCAGATTCGCAGGCAAGATGCTTCGCTATGAAGCTGAAGAATCGAATATATACTTCGGCACTGGCAGAACTGGAAGCGGTAAGAGCTGGGCAATTGCTCAGATTCTGCCTATGCTGTTTATGCTTGGTCATATCGTTGTGGTATTTGATACAAGCGGCAGTTACACTAAAGAAAAACTACTGAAAATGCTGCCATCCGAGGTAGTTGAGAAGCTCTTCAAGTTCATCAATATCGGTGTTGGAATGGATCTGATTCCCATTGACCTTGGTTCACTCAGAGGATGTGAGACTCTTCCGGATAAGAAGCGTGCTATTTATAGTGTTATCCGTGCAGCAACCGGTTCCCTTGATAAGAGTGCATCGAGAAAGCTGAAAGGATTTTTATCTGAATATCTCAAGGACAAGAAATACTTTGTCAACCTTAACGCTCTCTGCTCTAAGCTTGAAAAAACTCCAGGATTTGGTGCTGAGATCGCTAACTGTGTTCAGTCGGTTCTTGATGATATCAAAGAAGTAGGCTTTGCAAAGCAAGATTGGGAAAAACTATTGTCAGAACACAAAATTATTGTCGTTAATCTTGGAAACGAGGTTGGTGACAGTACCCATCAGCTTCTTGATATGATGGTTGGATCATTATTTAATTGGCAGATGAAATACGATTCAAAGTTCTTGTCTATTGCGATAGATGAGTTGATAGATCAGGATTTCAGCATGGGCTCACCGCTTCAGACGATAGTCAAGCAGGGACGCAAGTTCCACACGGCTCTGATAGGGGCGACGCAGGATTACTTCAATCAAGGCAGTTCACATCTCGATGTGATGAAGCAGGCTAATATAAATAGTTTCTGTCGTCCGGGAAAATCTGCGGATAGAATTGCTCAGAAACTTGACTACAGCAATGCTGTTGATGCAGGTTTCAACAATTTCAAGGCGGGCGATGAAATACTTGAATTCGACGGCTACAACAAGGAGACCGGTGAGAACGAAGCTCTCACAATAAAAGGCAGGGTTGTTGATTTCATCAATACCCCATTGTATGAAAAATTCAAAAAAATCTGATTATTTTGGATTGGGATATGTTGAATATGAATTTGGACTTGAATATTACAGATTTTGTGGCAGTAGGATATCCGGCACTCATTGAATGTATTGACGCATTAGGTGGTGTATGGGTTGACGTTGATAAAGAAGAATTAAAGCATATTAATAACTACCAGCAGAGTATTATTCGTGATGTTGCAAGCCTTGCAAATTATGAA
>CALFMA010000003.1 GCA_937880065.1 uncultured Ruminococcus sp. | reverse complement strand
CCTACTACAACTCCCACAACAAATCCAGTTACAACAACAGCTAAGCCTACTACAGCTCCCACAAAGCCTGTTACTACAACAACAGCTAAGCCTGTTACACCTACAACTCCCGATGCACCAAAGGCTGAGTTGTTCGGTGATGCAAACTGTGATGGTGCTGTAACAATCGCTGATGCTGCGGCAATTTATCAGAAGCTTGCAAATTCCGATAAATATACACTTTCTGAAAAAGGCACAGCAAACGCTGACTGCTGCAATCCAGGCGGCGGTATCACAGCTGCTGACGCACTTGCAATTCAGAAGCTTGACGCAAAGCTTATCTCGGCACTTCCTATTGAAGAATAAACAATAGCTTAATAGCGAAAAAAGGACGTTCCATTGCGGAGCGTCCTTTTTGCATATTATGAGTTGAGATATTCTTCAAATGTGTCTGTTCCGCCTGTCTGAATGTATGCGTAGTATGCAAGGATAAGGGACGCATCAGAGGCATCAATTGTACTGTCACGGCTTACATCTGCGGCTGTTTGCTGTTCTTTTGTAAGGTTTAAATTTCCGCCTGTTGATACAAGGGCATATGTTTCAAGTACACTTGAAGCGTCGCTGGAATCCACAGCACCATTGCCGTTTACATCGCCGAGAGAATACAGACTTACAGGAACTAATGTGAATTTTACAGTAACTTCATTTCCGCAGTTGTAAGTATATGTTACATTTTTTGAAGCGTCCTCAACTGTGAGGATATTTCCCTCAACAGTACCATTTGTCCAGTAATATATAACTTTTGATAAATCGAAGCCTGCGGGGAGTGTGGAAAGGTCAAAAGTGCCGTTTGTAAGCACGATTTTATATTTATTTCCGCTGTAATCACATAAGTCAATCTTTTTATTATTGCTCAAATCAAGTGAAGTCAGCTGATTTTTAGCACAGTAAAATTGATTCAAATTAATATTTTGACTTACATCAAGTGATGTGAGTTGATTATTAGAGCAGCTGAACCAACCCAATTCAATATTTTTACTTATGTCAAGTGATGTAAGTTTGTTTCCGCTGCAATAGAAATATATCAAAGCTGTATTGTTGCTTACATCAAGGGAAGTCAGCTGGTTTGAAGAACAATACAAAGTTTTCAAAGCTGTATTGTTGCTTACATCAAGGGAAGTAAGTTGATTTGTATTACAATTCAATTCTGTCAAAGCAGTATTATTGCTTAAATCAAGTGAAGTAAGTTGATTATCATCACAATACAATTTTTTCAAAGCAGTATTTTTGCTTACATCAAGAGAAGTTAACGCAGCATCTTCACAATCCAGTTCTATCAATGCGGTATTCTTGCTTATATCAAATGAAGTGAGTTCGGTATAACGACAATTCAGATATTTAAGTTCTGTTAAATATTCTATACCCGTTCAGTCGGAAATGTTCTCGGAAGATATTCTCATTTCAGTTGCGTTTGTAATTTCCTCAGCAGAAAGTGCTCCGTCCTTGTTTTTGTCATACTGATTAGCTACATACATTCCGAAGTTTTTATCGGGGAAGTTTTTGGTGTTGATTAACACGCTTTCAGCAGCAGTATCATCTGCGGCATATGCAGTATTTTTTTCGCTTATAGATGAATCCTGCGGCATATAAGCCACAGTTCCCGAACACATCAGTAAAGCCGATGTTACAGCAAGCAGTTTTTTTAATTTGCTCATTTTCAAAATCTCCTTTAGTTTTAAATGTTTCAACATAACAATGTTGAATACTTACTATTATACAAAATACAAAGAAAAACGCAATACTTTTGTGTAAAAATAGCACAAAAATCTGCGTTTTAGATAAAATCGCAGCAAGTACGAATGAAAAATATATCTTGAAATTACAAACGAAATATTCCTTGCGAGAGCAATCTGTTTGATTTGAAAAATAGTGCTTGACAAATTAAATATAATATGATATAATATTATTCGGAGCGTTATCGCTCTTTATTATCAGAAAAAATTCCGGAATATAGATGTGCGGGCCCTGTGCAACAAGACACCGTGAACCATGTCAGGCGGGAGACCGAGCAGCATTAAGCGGATCGTCTTGTGTGCCGCAGCAAGCCTGCACATCTATGTTCCGGATTTTTGTTTACAAAGGGGGCATATTGTGTATAAGGCTTTGTACAGAAAATGGCGGCCATTGACCTTTGATGACGTTATTTCACAGCAGCATATCACCGATACGCTGAAAAATCAGCTGAAAAACGATAAAACTGCCCACGCCTATTTGTTTATGGGTTCGAGAGGTACAGGTAAGACAACCTGTGCAAGAATTCTCGCTAAAGCCGTAAACTGCCCCAATATGAAAGACGGTTCGCCATGCCTTGAATGTGACATCTGCCGTGAGGCGGAGGAGGGTTCACTTACCGATATTATTGAAATCGACGCTGCATCAAATAACAGCGTTGAGGATATCCGTGAACTGAGGGATGGTGCTGTTTATACTCCCGAAAGATGCAGATACAAAATATATATCATAGACGAGGTTCATATGCTTTCCGCATCGGCTTTCAATGCCCTGCTGAAAATTATGGAAGAACCTCCCCCGTATGTAAAATTCATTCTCGCTACTACGGAAATCCACAAAGTTCCTGCTACCGTGGCATCACGCTGTCAGAGATATGATTTCCGCCGTATACGTCAGAAAGACATAGCCGCAAGGCTTATGTATATCGCTGAGCAGGAACAGCTTACTCTCCGTGAGGATGCGGCATTGCTCATTGCGAAAATTGCTGACGGCGGTATGCGTGACGCTGTTTCCCTCCTTGACCAATGCTCCGTATGTGCTGAGGATATAACTGCCGAAGTTGTATCGAATGCCGCAGGAGTTGCAGGAAAGGAATTCCTCTTTGACATTATGGAGGCGGCTGAGGAAAAGGACGCATCAAAGGCTCTTGCAGTTACTGCACAGCTTTACGATATGTCAAAGGACCTTACACGTCTTTGCGAAGAATTGATTTTACAATACCGCAATACTATGCTGATTAAGGCATCTCCTGCATCGGCTGAAAACATTATTGCGGCTGCTCCCGATGATATGGAGCGGCTGAAAAAGCTGGCTGAATCCATGGAGCTTGAAACTATAATGAGCAGGCTTTCACTTTTGCAAAGCTGTCACGAGCGTATGGCAAGAGTGATGAATAAGCGTGTGGAATTTGAAATGGCACTCATTAAGCTTTGCGGAGAAACTTCAAGCGGCGGCGGAGTTAATTCTGCCGAAGTCGAGGCGCTTACGGAGAAAATAAAACTTCTTGAAAAAAGGCTTTCTTCCGCACCTCCACCACAGCAAAATCAGCCTAATCCACAGCAGAGAGAAGTGCTTACGGCAACTTCTCCCGTAATGGACAACGAGCCGCAGCCCAATGTTAAGGTTGACATAAAAACCGTAAAAGAAAACGAGCTTACCCCATGCACTCGCTGGGATGAGATTATGGAGGAATTCCGCCGTATAAATCCTGCGGTGGCAGGAAGTCTTGACGGTTCATCTGCCGCTTCAAGAGGAAATGTAATGTGCGTATTCACTCCCAACCGTTTCTTTATAGATTTATTCAAAAGCAATAAGGATAACGCAATATCCCTGAGAAAAGCCATTTTCAATGTGCATTTGTCTAAGCTGAAACTTGCGGATGATATTGATGTTGATTTCTTGTCACGTCAGACTCCTGGATTCAGTGGAGCGGATATAGCTAACGTCTGCAACGAGGCAGCTTTGATAGCCGCGCGTCGCAACAAGACAAGAGTTGATAAAGAGGATTTTTTGAGCGCCGTCGACAGAATCATCGGTGGATTGGAGAAGAAAAACAAGATTTTCACTCGCGACGAGAAGTGGGCTGTCGCTGTACATGAGGCAGGACACGCCACAATCAGCTGGATGCTTCAATATGCTGATCCATTGGTGAAGGTGACAATCGTTCCACGAGGAATGGCACTCGGTGCGGCATGGTATTTGCCTGAAGAGCGACAATTGATAACTAAAGAGAATCTTCTCGACAAAATGTGTTCTCTTCTTGGAGGACGTGCTGCGGAAGAGCTGGTTCTTGGCACAATCGGTACGGGTGCTGTAAATGATTTGGAGCGAAGCACTAAGCAGGCATACGCTATGGTGGCTTATTATGGTATGAGCGACAAACTTACAAACTTGTGTTATTACGATTCTCAGGCTGATTACTCATTTACAAAACCATACTCGGAAGAGACTGCAAAGATTATAGACGATGAGGTCAAGGCGTTGATTAATAATCAATATGAGCGAGCAAAACAGGTGCTTCGTGAAAATGCTGAAGGTCATCGCAAGCTGGCAGAGATATTGTTTGAGCGAGAGGTGATTTTCGCTGACGACGTGGAAAAGATCTTTGGTAAACGTAAATGGGAGTCACGTAGCGATGAGCTTATGCGTGAGAATGAGTCTGGCAAAGAGGAGAAAAAAGAAGAAGAGTCTTCTCCAACTGATGAAAATAATGAAGTAAACAAAGAGATTCCTGAGGTAGAGGTAGAAAAACCAAAGGAGAATTAAAATAATTGTGCGTACGCTTTCAATAGCGTATGCACTTTTTTATAAATACCTAGAAGCTGTAAAAATTGGTTATAAAGCTGAGGATTGTTAAGGGCGGAACGCCCTAACCCCCCTCTTCTATAGTGCGAGCCGAAGGCGAGCACTAAAATATAACTGATTGTTCTTGCGAATTCGCAGATATTGTTGGGTTAGGGGTCAATATCTGTCAAACATGGGCCTTAACAAATCTCATGTTTTGTTGCAGAAGGAGCTTCTTTATTAAAACGAATTTAAACATCTTCTTATAGAGGACTGAACATAAAACACATTTAATTAATTTTATTTCAAACAACGAACAATTATTACACCATGACTATTAAAAAATTTCTTTCACTTTTATTCTGTTTTGTCTGTGTTTTTAGTGCGGTGGCGCAGGGATACACAATCAAAGGTAAGGTTGTGGATGCCAAAACAGGTGAGACTATCCCATTCGCTAATGTGGAGTTGAAAAGTGCTGATGGATCAAAGACTGTGCAAGGACATTTCACAGGTGACGATGGACATTTTGTGATGGAAAATGTCGCAGAAAATAATTATCAGCTTATTATCTCTTTTATGGGATATACGGATTATAATGGTAAAATCACACCCGAAATTCTAAAACGTAAGGGAGGTGCCCACTTCACAATCAAAATGCGTGAAGACGTTGCTCTCTTGAGTCAGGTGGAGGTTGTAGGTAGCCGCACGCAGCTGCA
>CALFMA010000002.1 GCA_937880065.1 uncultured Ruminococcus sp. | reverse complement strand
TCTTTAATGAATTTTTCAACTACTTTTTGCATATTTATATTTATACAAAAAAACAAGGCTTTTTAAAGCCTTGTTTTAAATTATTATCTATTTTTGGTTAATCCGGTAATGTTCCATGAACTAACGCAACATCAGAACCGTCTAAATCAAAGGTTTTACATAAAGCAACTACAGCTTGTTTGCTATATTGTTTTTCAACAAGACAACTGATTTTAATTTCAGATGTTCTAAAATTCTTTCCGATTTTTCGAATTTGTTGTAAACCGCAGTCAACACAATGTGAAAAATCCTTCGATATTTCACACTATTTCAGCTTTTTTCATATAATTAAGTGTCGTACTGAACCAAATAAATCAACTGTGTGTATTCTTTTATTATTATATCACACAAAATAGTTGAAATCAATATAATTTCACGAAAATTTCACAAAAAACAGCAATATTTGAACAAATATTTACAATTTACCCCTTTACAAATGGTATTAAATATGTTATAATATATGTGATAAATTTGGATTAGAATTCATATTAGAAAGGAGCGTAAACTATGCAGCCAGTAAAACTTATCGGTGTCTGCTTCTCGACACTTCATGAAGAAGACAGATTTAATTTTGTTGCAGAATTGAATAAGCATGCTGTAAAAAACGGTTACCGACTGCTTGTTTTCAATTCCTGTGCTGATTTATATGAGCAAAGTCCTGAAACTAACGAGGGTGCTTCCGCCGTTTTCAGACTTATCCCCTATGATATTTTGTCAGCAGTTATTATTTTTCCCAATATTATTTATGACCCTGAAATAGTTGAAGAAATCCGTGTGAATTGCATAAAGCGAAATATCCCTGTAATCTCTATGGATAAGGATATGGAGGACTGTATTACTTTTACTTTTAATAATTCAAATGTGTTTGAAAAACTTTGCCGCCACGTTATTGAAGACCATAATGCAAAAAATATTTTATTTATGGCAGGCTTTTTAGATAATGTATATTCACAGGAACGTGTAGAGGCTTTTCGCCGTGCTTTGGAACTGAATAATCTGCCGTTTATTCCCGATAATATCGGTTACGGCTGTTTCTGGGAACAGCCTACTATTGAAGTTCTGAACAGGTGGTTTATAGAGGAAAAACGTGAAGTTCCCGATGCAATTATATGTGCAAATGACCTTATGGCAATTACAGTCAGCGACTATTTGCAGAATATGGGCGTTGAAATTCCAAAGGATTGCATTGTTACAGGATTTGACGGTATAAAGCAGGTTGAATATCTTCCTCCTCGCATCACTACTTGCAGACAGGATTTTGAAAAAATGAGTACTTTGCTTATTGATACCCTCGAAAAAATAAGTAATAATATCCCTGTTGAAAAATCTTATTGTATTGATTTCAGCATTGATTATTCGCAATCCTGCGGCTGTCAGCCCATAAATTATAAAAATGTTCAATCTTCAATCAGAGCCTTACTTACAAGCGTGCGAAAATCTGATGAAAGACAAAAGATGATTTGCCATACACAAACGTCTATGCTGAATCTTACTGATATTAATTTCCTGCCACGTTTTCTTGTGAGAAGATTTAAATTTGAAACGTGCATATTTCTGCTTAATGACAGCGTTTTTGAACCTCCTCATTTCGGAAGCCTTTATAAAGATGAAAATTGCTACAGCGATAATGTTGATGTAATGTATCATTGCTACAAAAATTACGAGTATGAACGGTGCAGAATACCTACCTCAAGACTTCTTCCACGATTTGACCTTCTTATGGAAAATGACAATCCAATCATTATATGCTGTTCACATTATATAGATATGGTTATGGGTTACTGTGTTTTCCAGCCTGAAATAGACATTGATGAGTATGAAAAAATAAATACTATGATGACTGCTATTACTTCCACCCTTGGAAATTTCCATAGCCGAGTACAAATCAGAAGTATGAATGAGGAACTCCAGAAACTTTCACAGCGTGACTATATGACAGGTCTGTTCAACCGCCGAGGATTCTATGAAAAAATGAATGAGGCGTTTATAGATAATAATTATGTAGGTTCAACTCTGCTGATTATATCTGCGGATATGGACAGATTGAAGTATATAAACGACACTTTCGGTCATGCTGAGGGTGATTCCGCAATTATTACAATTGCAAATGCTCTTGTCAGCAGCTCTCTCCACAGCAAGCTTTGTGCACGCTTTGGCGGTGATGAATTCTGTGCTGCGATATTCACTTACAGTAACGACCCTGAACAGGTTTTTGAGGAATTCAAAGTGCGTTTCCTTGACGCACTTGTTGAATACAACAGAAATTCGGGGAAACCATATAACGTCCGTGCAAGTATCGGCTGCTCATATGCTACAGTTAATACTGATTTGAATATTGATGAATTAATTAACAGAGCCGATGAACAGATGTACGTTTATAAGCTTGCCCACAAACGAAAAAAGTAAATTTCGCCGCATAAACCCTAACGGCTTATGCGGCATTCTTTATGGTGATTATTATGATAAGGAAACTTAAAAAATTCATTTCTATTTTAACCTCTGCCGTTTCATTATCTTCAATGACGGCTTTTCCCATTAGTGCCGAGGAATCTGCTCTTGTTGACAGCGGTATTGACTATACCGAAATAGTTGAAACTATTTCCAATCCTGCCGCAGGTTATACCTCTACTGTATGGCCTAACTGCAAACCCGGCAGCACTCCCGTGTATAACCCTGACGCAAAATTGGTGCTGTTTTTTATTGATATTGGCGAATTCTCCTGCGGCGTAAACGGTACATATCACGACGACGGAACATATACCGAGGGAATTGACTACGACCTTGACGAAAACTTTTTTAATGCGAGGGACCGGACCTTTGCAAATTGCCGCAATAACGGCTGTATGATTGCTATGCGTTTCCGCTATGACGATTTGGGAAAAGATAATCCCGAACCTGCAACTTTTGAGCAGGTACTCCACCACATTGACCAGATTAAAGAAAGCGGACTCCTTGAAAAATACAAGGATATTATCGCATATGTAGAGGCTGGCCTTGTAGGAAAATGGGGCGAAATGCACGGCGGAAAATATGTTACCGTTGACTATAAAGCTAAAGTTCTTGAAGCTATGCTGCAAGCTGTTCCTGCACCTATTCCAGTAACTGTCAGAACTCCCGATATTTTCGCTGAATGGATAGGCATTGAGCGAAAAGAATTGAATAATTTTGAGCTGATTGATAGTATAACAGAAAGCGAATATTCCACCACAATTCAGGAAAATAAAGACAGAGTCGGTCTTTTCAATGACGGCTATATGGGAAGTGTCAACGACCTCGGCACGTTCTCAAACCGTGAAATTGAAACTGACTGGATTAATCACCAGACGCTGACTTCATACTACGGCGGCGAATTTTCGGGCGCTCACGATTTTGCTCAATCCTTTGACACATATCTCCCCGAAAATGCAATTCCTGAAATGTATAAAACCCATTTAAGCTATATCAACTGCAATATTTTCCCGTTCTATAAGGATTTTACGTTCAGCGAGGAATACACCGTTGAGGGTGTGGACAATTCCGCATACTACGGTCAGAATGTTTTTCAGTTTATCCGTGACCATATCGGCTACCGTTTTGTAATCCGTGATTCAAAGCTTACTCCGAAAACTCAGCAGGGCGGAAATGTTACCGTAAATTTCTCCATTGAAAATACCGGATTTGCAAATGTTATTCCGCAGGTGCAGTCATATGTGGTTCTTGAAAAGGACGGAGTTTTTGCCTATGCGGAGGCTGATACGGATTGCCGTAAATGGAATTCCTGCGAAACTACGGAAAATACGCTGAATATTAAGCTGCCCGATAATCTCCCTGTGGGCGATTGGAATGTTATGCTCAAACTCAATATGGCTACTCCCCTTTCGCTTACCAATATGACCGGAAGAAGTATCCGTTTTGCAAATAAAGATGTGTGGGATTCCTCAATTGCCGCCAATTATCTCGGAACAGTTACCGTTACTGAATCAGCAGAAAAGGGTACTGATAATTCTATCACTGTAAACGGCAGCGAAAATAATTCCCCTGTGCAATTTTATTCCCTTAACGGACGAACTGTAATTGACGGTGTAATTTCCTCCCCCGACGAATGGACGGAGGATATGCTCATTGCTGAAAATGAAGAAGGTGTTAAACTTTACGCAAAAGCTGATGATAATCACTTTTATGTTATGAGTACCGCAAAGCAGAACGCAACTGCCCCTGTTTATAACTTCCAGTTGAGAAATAATGACGAGTTTTACTGGATTTATTATGTAAGCAACGGTTTCATTTACTTCAATCACGACAGCTATGACGGAAGCCGCTGTGTCTGGAGCGATGATATGGTTGAATTCAAATTTCCCTTTGAAGTTATGGGTATAAAGGCAGGCTCTGAAATTACCGATGTGAGAATTTCTATGCAGGATAGTGCTAATGATTGGGTTGTGAAAAGCGATGTAAAAGCGAAAACTGCAACTGTAGGCTCTGATTTCTTCGTGATTTCTCAGTTTACCGATGTAAGACTCAAATCGGGTGAGGATTACAGCTATACCGTTGTTGCAGAAACAAAGGGCGATACAAAATATCAATGGTACAGAAACGGCGAATTGCTCCCCGATTTCACTACAAATACAATTACTCTTGAAAAAATTACAGCTGCCGAAAGCGGAGAATATTCCGTAAAAATAACAGCTCAATCGGGAGTTGAAAAAACTATTTCCGCTTTTAATATTACCATTGCCGATGATAACACAACCGTTCTTGCAGGTGATGCAAATTGTGACGGAGTTGTCACAATTGCCGATGCATCATCAGTTTTTCAGATGCTTGCAAATCCCGACAAATATCCATTGTCGGAGCAGGGAAAGTTAAACGCTGATGTTTGCAATCGTGGTGACGGAATTACAGCCGTTGACGCAATTTCTATCCAGAAGCTTGATGCGGGATTGCTTTCAGCTCTCCCTGAAAGCTGGATGGACGGCAAGGGAGAGGAAGAAGAAACAAATCCTCCCGATGTTGAGGTGACAAAGACATATATCCACCTCAACGGCACATCAGCTGAAATTGAGGGCGATTCCACACGTTTTGCAGAGCCTGAGGTATATCTCGAAAAAGCTTGTACAAAAGCAGGACTCGTTCTTACGGTTGTTCGCGAGGAAGAATCCGAGGAGTATGACAAAGGTTATATTTTCAAACAAATGACTGCAGCCGGAAAAACTTTGCCGGAAGGAACCAAGGTTCAAGTATATGTAAGTAC
>CALFMA010000001.1 GCA_937880065.1 uncultured Ruminococcus sp. | reverse complement strand
GCAGTTCGTTTATGTTGTAATAGGAAAACACAGCGAGGACTATCACGAAAAAATATCCGACAGGCTTTACAGTCTGATTTATCATTCCCCTGTTTATAAGTCGGCAAAGGAAACGGAAAATATCCTTTTAAGCAGTATGACAATTTCTGCGGCTGACGCTGTTCCCGAAGATATTCTGAAATCTCTTTCCGAGGAAATAACCAGAAAGACTTCCAACGCAAGCAATTTGCGGAAATCACAGGGATTTTATGAGGTCAACTCAATCAGAATGGCAATGTATAAGCATCCCGAGAAAAAATGGGACGCTGAAAACGAGTGCCGTGATATGCATCTCAGCTGCGGTCATTTCCGTGCGGCATACAAAAATATTTTCGGTGTAAGCTTTCATCAGGATTTAATCAGAAGCCGTATTTTCTTTGCGAAATATCTCCTTATGACAACTTCTCTCAGCCTCCCCGGAATTGCTCAGAAATGCGGATATGAGGACGATAAATATTTCCTGCGGCAATTCAGGCAGCAGACAGGTTTAAGCCCCAATGCTTACAGAAAATTTGACCATATGTAGAAAGGCGGAATCTAATGCTCACCAACTTTTTAATACGCTCATTTGTAAAGGACTATGAAAATACAGGCAATAACGATGTGCGGAACAACTACGCTATGCTTTCGGGAACTACTGGAATTATCGCCAATATCGCCCTTTTCCTGCTGAAACTTTTTACGGGAATTTTCACGGGAGCTGTGGCAATTATCGCTGACGCTTTCAATAATATCTCCGATGCAGGTTCATCTGTTGTGACTATGCTGGGATTTCGGCTATCCTCAAAACACGCCGATAAAAAACATCCCCTCGGTCACGGCAGAATGGAATACATAACCGCATTTATCGTTGATATTATGATTATGCTTGTGGGTGTGGAGCTTTTCAAAACTGCGGTGGATAAAATTATTCATCCCGATATTCCACAATTTCGCCCCATTACCCTTATTCTTCTTGGAATTGCAATTCTTGTGAAACTGTGGCTGTTTCTGTTTTACCGAAAAATCGGAAATACCATAAATTCTGCGGCTATTAAAGCGGCGGCTCTTGACAGCATTTCCGATACGGCAGCAACAGGACTTGTTTTCATCACTACGATTTGTGCGAAATTCTGGGATTTCCCCCTTGACGGCTGGGCTGCGCTCATAGTGTCGGCTCTCATTATTTGGGCAGGCTTAAAGGCGGCTAAAGAAACAGTTGACCTGCTTCTCGGAACTGCTCCCTCTCAGGAATTTGTGGAAAGCGTTTATGGCTTTATAAAAAAATATCCCGATGTGGTGGGAACTCACGACCTTATGATTCACGATTACGGTCCGGGACGGCTTATAATTACCCTCCACGCTGAAATCTCCGAGGACTGCGAATTCCTCCACGCACACGAGGTTATCGACATTCTCGAAAAGGATATGCAGGAGCATTTCGGGGCAATTGTTACAATTCATCTCGACCCTGTGGCAGTGAATAATGAGCAGGTAAATTCTCTGAAAAAGCTGGCTGAGGAATGTATGATTGCGGTTGATAAGGACTTCACTCTCCACGATTTTAGAATTGTTAATGCTGAAAGTTTTACAACTCTGCTTTTTGACCTGTGTATTCCTGTGGATTCAAAATTCAACGACAACGAAGCGGCTGAACTTGTGGCGGCGAAAATCCGTGAGAAAAATCCCACATTCAAAACGGTTATTCACCCTGAACACCCTTTTGTTTAATTCGTAATTGTTTAAAAGCCTTTAGCCTTTAGCCGTTAGCCATTAGCCTTTCGGTAATGCGTAATTATTTTTAAAACCATTAGCTTTTAAAACGGTAGATTAATTTCTGCCGTTTATTTTTTTGTGCAGAAAATATGGGCGGTAATATTCGCCCCTGCACAAATTATATCATCATACCAAAAATGGACGGTGGATTAATGCAAAATTAATCCACCGTCCAAAAAAGCTAATAGCTAAAGGCTAACAGCTAAGGGCTTAAAAAACCTATATAAAGCATTTCTCCCTCGCTAACCAACAAACGAGGGAGAACATAATTAAGAAGGGATAGTATAAAATTCTATAATAGAGAGGGTATAATTAACTTGAAATTAAAGGTTGAACATAATGTTGTTCAGAACAGCTTCAAGCATTTCCTGTCTGCCGCTTGAAAGTGAATCTGTAACTTCACCCTTTTCAAGAGCATACTTTTCGAGGTCAGCAAGACCAACCTTGCCGTCGATAATGTCCTTACCGATGCCCTCGTTCCATGAAGCATAACGGTCATCAACAAACTTGTCAATTCTGCCGTCAGAAATAAGCTTGTCAGCAATTCTCAGACCGAGTGCGAATGTATCCATACCTGCAATATAGCTGTGGAAAATATCCTCAGGTGTGAAGCTTCCACGTCTTGCCTTGGAGTCGAAGTTAAGACCGCCGTTTGTGAAACCGCCTGCCTTGAGTACTTCGTACATACAGAGAGCAGCCTCATATACGTTTGTTGGGAACTGGTCAGTATCCCAACCGAGAAGTGTATCGCCCTGGTTAGCGTCGATTGAACCGAATACGCCGTTGTCTCTAGCAACTCGAAGCTCATGCTGGAATGTGTGCTGAGCAAGAGTTGCGTGGTTTGCTTCAATGTTCATCTTGAAGTCCTTGTCAAGACCATATTTTCTGAGGAATCCGAGTACAGTAGCTGTATCGAAATCATACTGATGCTTTGTTGGTTCCTTTGGCTTTGGTTCGATGTAGAAATCGCCTGTGTAGCCGATTGAACGAGCATACTCAACAGCCATTTTCATAAGACGAGCCATATTGTCAAGCTCAAGTCCCATATTTGTATTAAGGAGAGTTTCATAACCCTCACGGCCGCCCCAGAATACATAGCCGTTACCGCCAAGCTTTACTGTAGCGTCGATAGCCTTTTTAATCTGTGCAGCTGCGTATGCGAAAACATCAGCAGAGGGAGAAGTTCCTGCACCGTGCATAAAACGTGGGTGATCGAAGCACTTAGCTGTACCCCAGAGAAGCTTCTTTGAAGGATCTGCTGCCATTTTGTCAGCAATGTAATCAACAATCTTGTCGAATTCTGCATTTGTTTCTGCAAGTGAGCCGTATTCGGGTGAAAGGTCACGGTCGTGGAAGCAGAAATAGTCAATGGAAAGCTTATCCATAATCTCGAATGCAGCGTCTACCTTAGCCTTTGCACGTGCAGCAGGCTCGCTTTCGCCCCATGTCTTATCTGTTGTGCCACAGCCGAACATATCAGTTCCGTCGCCGCCCATTGTGTGCCACCATGAGAGAGCAAATTTAAGCTGCTCTTTCATTGTCTTGCCGCCGATAACCTCATCGGGATTGTAGTATTTGAATGCGAGGGGATTTGTACTATCCTTGCCCTCGTAAGGGATTTTACCTATATTGCTGAAAAATTCGCTCATTTTAATAACCTCCGTTTAATTTGATATTTTTAAATTTAAAAAAGATGCTGGGAAGCGGCTTTCGCCACACCGCTTTCCCAAAAATCAACATGAACCTTTGGCAGTACCGCACAATCTCTGTGCGGTATTGCCGTAAACAACTTCCTGTGCTGATGAAGAAGTGTTTTTCATTAATCTCATTATATACCTTTCTGTAAAAATCGACTAATCAATTCTTGCGGTATTAAAAACAAAATTTGCTAACTTGTTAAGAATTATGAAAAAAATAATTTTCAGATAGCGTGAAATCACGTATTATCGGGATTATTCCGAGTTGTCAGATGTTTTGTACAGCCTGCGGAACTCTGAGGGGGTGCAGTTTTTATGTGCCTTGAAAATTCTGTTAAAAGTAGTAAGGCTTAAAAATCCTGAACGCATTGCGATTTCCGTTATGGAAATTGTGGGGTCACAGAGCAGCTGCTCAGCCATTTTTATACGTTTGCAGCTGATATACTGAACGCAGGACATATTATTATACTTTTTAAAAAGGCGTGAGAAGTGGAATTTGCTGTAACCCGCAATTTCTGCCAATGTGTCGAGGGAAAGCTCCTCCGTGAAATTGTGGTTTATGTAATTCATAACGTATTTCAGCTTTGCACTGTCGTCGGAACTGATATTGTCCTTGTCCTCGCCTGTGCCTGCCTGCCGCAGCTGTGATTCACGTACAGCCGTGAGAATATTCAGCAAATTCATATAAATCTTAGCGTCTGCAACAGGGGATTTAGAATAATAATCCGAATAAATATCGAGTATTCCCTTACGTGCAATAAGGTACAGTTCCTTGTCGGGTTCGGGAGTGATGTACACCGATGAACTGAATACAGGCAAAAGGGAATCAAGTATAGCATTGCCGCCAAGCTGCGTATTATCGCATTGGAAGAAGATTCTCCGCCCCTCCCTTGCAGGCATGGAATGAAGTTCTCCCGGAGGAATTATAAGTATTTCTTTTTCTTTAAGGACATACTCCTTATCCCCCGAAACTACGGTAAAATCGTTGGTCAGCGGAATGATTATTTCCACGGCATTATGCCAATGAACGGGATATGCCTCGGTTTCCACGTTGTCGTGAAGCATTACCACACGCTTGTTTTCGTATTCAACGGTTTCGTAAACTCCTGTGAGATTTTTAATCATAAATTGCCACCTCGCATTATTTTGGCTTGTTCTGATTTGTAATATTTGTGATTTTGACGAAAATCCCCAAAGCATGGGGGTTTTCTTTTTATCCTATGCTATTATTATACACCAAAATGATATAATTTGTAAATACTGTTTGAATAATTTGTGTAAATTCAGCAATTGATGAACAGAGTACCGCAATTTTTGGTTAGTGATAGAATGGAAAAAGATATATAATTAATTCATAAGATAGAAAAAGCACAATTTCAGAAAATGATTGATGTGCATTAAGCAGGTGAGGAAATGGCGGTAAAATTTTCGGAGTTGAATTACGGAACTTTCGGAAACTGTGTATGCCTTGAAAATGGCAGAATAAAGCTGATTGCTACGGCTGACGCAGGGCCGAGAATTGTATGGTTCGGAGCTGTTGACGGAACCAATATGCTCTTTGAGGATAATGACCGTAACTTCTATGAAATAAACCGTGGATATGGTGTGTGGTATGCTTACGGAGGCCACAGAGTATGGACTGCCCCCGAGGTTATGCCCGAAACTTACCTCCCCGACAACTCAGGTGTTGTGTACAATTTTTGCAATAACACACTTACACTTATTGCTCCTGTCACAATTTTTGGCAAGCAGATAAGTATGGAAATCACAATGAATGACGACAACACAGTTGACATTGTGAACAAAATCGAAAACTGCTCCGCAAAACCCGCTTACTTTGCTCCATGGTCAATTACAGGACTTGCGGCAGGCGGTACGGAGTATATACCTTTATGTAAGGCCGATAACGGATTTCTCCCCAACAGGACAATGGCTCTCTGGAGTTATTCCGATATAAAGGACGAGAGATTTGACCTTACAAATGAATATGCGGTTTTACGTCAGGACCCACAGAACAAAAAAGCTTTCAAGGCTGGTTTCAACGTAACTGACGGCTATGTGGAATACCGCAAGGATTCCTGCATATTCAGAATGACCTTTGATAATTACCGTAAAGCGGAATATCCCGATTTCTGCTGCAATTACGAAACATATACAAATCATCTGTTTCTTGAATGTGAGCTGCTGGGAGAACTGAAAAGCTATGCTCCCGGTGAATCGGCGGTAATCCGTGAAAAATGGGCAATTATAAAGAATAAGGATTCTGTAGAATCCGAAAGAAAGGACGGTTAGAGTGGAGAAATATAAAAACGAAGCATTAACCGCACAGGAGAGAGCAGAAGATATTGTCAGCAAGCTCAGTGTAACCGAGGGAGCGTCACAGCTTAAATATGACGCTCCCTCGGTGGAAAATCTTGGAATTCCTGCATACAACTGGTGGAGCGAGGGCTTACACGGTGTTGCAAGAGCAGGAACGGCAACGATGTTTCCGCAGGCTATAGGTCTTGCAGCAATGTTTGATGATGAACTTCTCGAAAAGGCAGCAGACGTTATTTCCGACGAAGCAAGAGCAAAATACAATGAGTATTCGGCTCACGGCGACAGGGATATTTACAAAGGACTTACCCTTTGGTCGCCGAATATCAATATATTCCGTGATCCACGCTGGGGCAGAGGTCAGGAAACATATGGAGAAGATCCATATCTCACCGCAAGACTGGGAGTTGCTTTTACAAAGGGACTTCAGGGCAGCGGAAAGGTTCTGAAAACTGCCGCCTGTGCAAAGCATTTCGCTGTTCACAGCGGACCGGAAGCAAGCCGTCATGAATTTGACGCAATGGCAAACAAAAAGGATATGGCGGAAACATATCTTTACGCTTTTGAATATCTTGTAAAAGAGGCTAAAGTCGAAAGCGTTATGGGTGCTTACAACAGAGTAAACGGCGAACCCGCCTGTGCCAGCACAGAGCTTATGAAAAAGCTTGATGAATGGAACTTTGACGGGCATTTCGTTTCAGACTGCTGGGCAATCCGTGATTTCCACCTCAACCATATGGTTACAAAAACTGCTCCCGAATCGGCAGCATTGGCATTGAAAACAGGCTGTGACCTCAATTGCGGAAACACCTACATTCACCTGCTTATCGCTCTCCGTGAGGGATTAATCACAGAGGAGGATATCCGCAAAGCTTGTGTAAAGCTTATGCGTACAAGAGTCCGCCTCGGAATGTTCGACGAGAAAACGGAGTATGACTCACTTGACAGCGAAATCGTTGCCTGCGAAAAGCATAAGGCACTTTCCCTTGAATGTGCAAGACGTTCAATGGTACTGCTGAAAAATAACGGCATACTTCCTCTCGACAGGAACAAAATCAAGACAATCGGCGTAATCGGACCAAATGCAGACAGCCGTGCAGCCCTTGAGGGCAACTACAACGGCACAGCTGACAGATACATTACATTCCTTGAGGGAATACAGGACGAGTTTGAGGGCAGAGTGATGTACTCACAGGGCTGTCACCTCTACAAGGACAGATGTATGGCACTTGGAATGGCTGATGACCGTATTGCAGAAGCTGAAATTGTTGCTGACCATTCAGATGTGGTTATCCTCTGTCTTGGTCTTGACGCTACAATTGAGGGCGAGGAGGGAGATACAGGAAACGAATTCTCCTCAGGCGATAAAAATGACCTGTTCCTCCCCGAGTCACAACGTAAGCTTGTAAAGGCTGTGATGAAGCGTGGAAAGCCTGTTATCATCGTAACAGCGGCAGGAAGTGCAATTAATGTTGACGCTGACTGTGCCGCTGAAATTCAGGCTTGGTATCCCGGACAAAGCGGCGGAAAGGCACTTGCAGAAATCCTTTTCGGCAAGGTTTCACCGTCAGGAAAGCTCCCCGTTACATTCTACAAGAGTGCTGAGGGACTTCCCGAATTCGAGGATTACAGTATGGAAAACCGTACATACAGATATGTAAAGGATAACGAAAATATCCTCTACCCATTCGGCTACGGTCTTACATATTCAAAGGTTGAGTGTACCAATGTTGAATACAGCGACGGTACAGCAGCCGTTACCGTTACAAACAGCGGTGAAAATGACACAGAAGATGTAGTTCAGCTTTACATCAAGGGCTACAGCGAAAATGCTGTGAAGAATTACAGCCTCTGCGGATTTAAGCGAGTTTCCCTTGCTAAAGGCGAAACAAAAACAATTGAGATTAAACTCTCAGACAGCGCATTTACAGCTGTCAACAACGAGGGCGAAAGAGTAAGCGGCGGAGATAAATTCACTCTCTACGCAGGAACAGCTCAGCCCGATGAAATCAGTACGAATTTAACAGGTACCAAGAGCGTATCTGTTGATATTAAATTTTAATTAAAATGTATTAATGGAGGTTTTTACTATGAAAAAGGTATTATCTATGCTCGCTGCAATGTCCATGCTCCTCGCTATGACAGCTTGCGGTCCAAAGGATGACGAAGGCACAACACCCGACGCTGGCAACAACAGCTCTACTGCTGATGAGAGCAAGGACGAGAACAAGGGCGACAGCGGCAAGAAGGAAACTCTCAATGTTTGGGCATTCACAGACGAAGTTCCAGGCATGGTAGACAAGTACATTGAGCTTAACCCTGAGTTCGGCGAGAAGTACGAAATCAAGAAGACAATCATTCCTACAACAGACGGTCAGTATCAGCCTGCACTTGACCAGGCTCTTATCGCTGGCGGCAACGACGCTCCTGACATCTATGCTGCTGAGGCTGCTTTCATCCTCAAGTATTCACAGGGCGAGTGCGCTAAGTATGCTGCTCCTTATGAGGATCTCGGCATTGATGTAGCTAACGCTATTTCTGCTGCTGAAATCGCAAAATACTCCGTAGATATCGGTACAAATCCCGACGGTAAGGTTGTAGGTCTTGGATATCAGGCTACAGGTGGTGCATTCATCTACCGTCGTTCAATCGCTAAGGATGTATTCGGAACAGATGATCCTTCAACAATCAAGGACAAGATCGGACCAGGCTGGGATAAGTTCTTCGACGCAGCTGAGGAACTCAAGGCTAAGGGCTACGCTATCGTTTCCGGTGACGGCGATATGTGGCACGCTGTTGAGAACAGCTCTTCAAAGGGTTGGCTCGAGAACGACAAGCTCGTTATTGATGACAAGCGTGCAGAGTTCATGGACTTCTCTATGACGCTTATGGAAAATGACTACCACAACAATACAGAGGACTGGGGCGACGCTTGGTTTGCTGATATGAAGGGCGAGGGTGATTCACCTGCATTCGGTTTCTTCGGACCTGCTTGGCTCATCAACTACACAATGGCTGACAACTGCGGCGGTAAGGCTGTAGGCGAAGGCACATACGGTGACTGGGCTGTTTGTGAGCCTACAGTTGGCTTCTTCTGGGGCGGTACATGGGTACTTGCTAACAAGGATACAAAGCATAAGGAAGCTGTTGGCGACTTCATTGAGTGGGTAACTCTCGATACATCCGAAACAGGTCTTCAGTATATGTGGGCTAACGGAACATACAATCCTGATTCACCTACAAAGGACTGTGTTGCTTCAGGTGTTGTAATGGCTAAGTCCAACGGTGAAGTTGACTTCCTCGGCGGTCAGAATATGTTCGACGTATTCGTTCCTGCTAACCAGTTCGCAAACGGTAAGAACCTCACTCCTTACGATGAGAAGATCAACTCTCACTGGAGAGATCAGGTTCGTCAGTACACATCCGGTCAGAAGACAAAGGAACAGGCAATTGCTGACTTCAAGACAGCTGTAAGCGATGATCTCGCTATCGAGGCTGCTGAATAATTAATTTAAAATTCCAATATGCAAACCGCACAGGGCATAATGCCCTGTGCGGAATTGCCATAACTATAAGGTGGTGGCGAAAGCTTGAAAACTAAATTAAAGGGTGTCAGCTACGCTAAGTGGGGTTATATATTCAGTATTCCTTTTATTGTTACATTCCTCCTCTTTTCGCTGTATCCTACATTCTACACATTACTTCTCGGTTTTACCGACTGTATCGGACTTAACAATACCGAGTGGAAATTTCTTGAACATCCCTTCGATAACTTCAAGACAATTTTCGAAAACAATTCATTTAAGAAATCTTTGAAGAATACTGTTCTTATCTGGGTACTAAACTTCACACCACAGATTACAATGGCACTTCTTCTTTCAGCTATTTTCACATCTCACAGAAATGAGATCAAGGGAAAAGGCTTCTTCAAGGTAGTATTCTATATGCCCAATATCATTACTGCGGCATCAGTTGCTGTCCTTTTCAATGCTATTTTCTCATACCCTGTAGGTCCTGCAAATGACCTTCTTATATCATTCGGATTCCGTGATGAACCATACAACTTCCTCGTGTATAAAACACCTGCACAGCTTATTGTAGCGTTCATTCAGTTCCTTACATGGTACGGAAATACAATGATAGTTCTTATTTCCGGTATCCTCGGTATCAGCCCTGACATCTACGAGGCAGCTGAAATCGACGGTTCCAACGGCTGGCAGACATTCTGGCAGATTACAGTTCCAAACCTCAAAACAGTTCTTCTGTACACACTTATCACCAGCCTTGTAGGTGGTCTTAATATGTACGATATTCCTAAGCTGTTCAACGAGGGCGGCCCTGACGGTGCAACTCTGACAACCAGCGTATTTATCGCAAACCAGGCGTTCAGCGGAAGATATCTCTACAACAGAGCCGCTGCCGCAAGTATGATTCTTTTCGCTCTTATTTCTGTTCTTTCAGCTGTCCTCTTCTGGCTCATGCGTGATAAAGACGAGGCTAAGATTGAAAAGGAAAAGAGAGAAGCTCGCCGTGCGGCGAAGAAACAGCAGAAGGAGGCAATAAGATGGCAGTAGTAGCTGGTAAAAGTTCAGGAAACGTTGCTTTTAAAATATTCGGCTATGCACTTTGCATTTTCCTTGCCATTATAAGCTTGTTTCCTTTTGTAATCATGATCATCAACTCAACAAGAAGTACAACTCAGATTCAGCAGCACGCTGTATCACTTATTCCATCAACGTACTTTTTCAATAACCTTGATGTACTTTTAGACAAGTCTTTCGATCCTTTAAAGGGATTCTTCAACTCCCTTATTATTTCCACATGCTCAACAATCTGTACAGTTTATTTCTCAACAATGACTGCATATGCTGTTGTAGCTTATGACTGGAAATTGAGAAAGCCTTTCTTCACACTTATTATGTGCGTACTTATGATTCCTGCACAGGTATCAAGTATCGGTTTTTATCAGTTCGTATATAAGATTGGACTGACAAACAACTTCCTCGCACTTATTCTTCCATCAATTGCAGCTCCTACTGTAGTATTCTTTATGCGACAGTATATGATACCTGCACTTCCAATGGAAATTCTCCAGTCCGCACGTATTGACGGTGCAGGAGAAATCAGAATTTTCAATCAGATTGCTCTGCCGATGATGAAGCCTGCTATGGCTACACAGGCTATCTTTGCCTTTGTAACAAGCTGGAACGCACTGTTCCTCCCTCAGATTCTTCTCATCGACAATGACAAGCACACATTGCCAATCATGGTAAGCCAGCTCAACGGTGATATTTACCGTACAGAGTTCGGTGCAATTTATCTTGGACTGTTCCTCACAGTTCTTCCTGTACTTGTGATATACTTCCTCCTTTCAAAGCATATCATTGCAGGTGTTGCACTTGGCGGTGTAAAGGGTTAATCCCAAAAATGTAATCGGGCTATAAAAAAATAAATGCCCGTAAAGCGTTTCACAGGCGATACATTACATACACACTTTCCAATATAAAGCGGCGTCCCCGATTATCTCGGGGACGTTGTTTTTGTTATCCAAAGAATGTATACATTGCTTCTTCAAGTTCGGGTGTGCAGTTGTCGGCAACTACATTTATGGTATCTCGTTCAGGTGAGTAGAATCCGATATAATCGTAATAAAGCCGTGTTGTCATAACAGCGCTTCCCTTTTCGTCATGGGCGTGAACAGCTACATCATAATAGAGCAGGTCTTTTTCATTATCGTATTTATAGTCATTATTCTGATAGATATTGTCTATTTTGTATCCTGCATCATAAAATTCTTTACGATTGTAAATATAGGTGTCATAGTATTCAGGTCTGAAAAAATCTTCAAAAAAGGCTAAGTCAATAGGATAGGTATTAAGGTAATTTGAATGATAGGAAAAATAAGTCAGAGCCTGTAAAAATGGATTTTCATAGCTTTTTTTCACATCAGAATCCAATGAATAGTTTCCATTTTCGTCAGATGCATCAATTAATTTATATAATCCGTTAGCGTCCTTTATAAAAGATGCCTCAAGCTGTTGTCCGCTATCATATTCAATTGTTATCAAATGAGCTATTATTGATGTCTCGCCGAAATTTCCGCCCAGCATATACTGTGATTTTACGGAAATATCCTTTACCTTTGAATTGCCGTAAACTTTTTCATAGGACTCGCTGAGATATTTCACATCAAGGTTACGTAATTCTTCTGTACAAGTTAAGCCACTTAAAAAAATCAAATCCTCTAAGCTGTTTCCGTGATTTGAAACAAGGGAGTCAAAATCTTTATCGGCTATATATTTCGCCATTTTACGTACTTCAAAAGATTCCGCTATTGTTTCAAAGCTGTGGAGTCCCTCCATTTTGGTAATCTGCCCGAAAGTGAGATAACCAAGAACGCCCAAGATTGCCAGCAATAGAACACCGCATATACCTGATTTCCACGTAAGCTTTTTTATTTTGCGGTTGACTTTTTTGAATGTTTCCTTTTCATCGGGAACGGGTGCGGATTTACTGTCCACAGGCATTTTTTCGCAGAGCATACGGCAATTTTCGCAGTCCTTGATATGCTCCTCAATCATTGCCTTGCTTTCCTCGCTGCACAATCCCTCCTCAGAAAGCGGGATAAGGTCTTTTATAATTTTGCAGTCCATTTTCATTCCTCCGTTTCGCTTTTTATAAGCTGTATAATTTTTTCCTTTGCCCTGTAGAAAGTCACTCTCGCCCAGTTTTCGCTTTTGCCGAAAATATCGCCTATATCGGCAAATTTCAGTTCCGCAAAAACTCGCAGGGTGAATATTTCCTTGTAGGGGTCATCAAGGTTATGGAGAAGCTTGTGTATTTCCAGAGCCTGAAAGCGGTCACCGAATTTATGCTCTATGTCGTTTTCAAAGGCATTTGACGCATTTTCAAGGGGCAGATTATTATTATCCGCCCGCTTGGCATTATTGAGAAATTCATTTTTTGCTATGCCGAAAAGCCACGTTTTCACGGATGATTCCCCACGGAATTTATCGTAATGGGTGAAAGCTTTCAGCATTGTATTCTGCAAAATATCCTTTGCCTCAGTTTCGTTCATACAAAGGCTGAGGGCATAATGATAGACATCGGCGGCATAAAGCTCGTATATTTTATCAAAGTTCTCCATTCATTCACCTCGATTACTGTAAATTTTCAGAGAATAATGCATTATTGTGTTTCTCTGATAATTAGACAACTCATAATTGCATTTCGTTACAGAGTTTTAAAAAAATTTTTGAGGGCAAAAGTTCGCCCTCAAACTGCAATTATTTCATTTTCTCCTCAGCGGAAATCTTATTTTTCACCGTCTGCATACGCTTGTCAAGCTCCGCACTCATTTGTGAGCATATGAGCAGTTCCTCGCTGAGAATTTCCGATTCAGCCTCGGAAAGGTCCTTTTTATAGCGAAGCTTATGTTCAAGAGTTGCCCAAAAATCCATAGCAATTGTTCGGAACTGCACCTCCGCTTTCATATAGCGTGTATGATTTTGCAGAAAAATCGGCACTTCAACAATAAGGTGCAGGCTTCTGTAGCCGTTGGGCTTAGGATTCTTGATGTAATCCATACAAACATATACAAATTACTCCAAAAGATTTCTTTGAAGAATTAGAAAAAGGACTTGGTCGTGAAATAGAACAATTATATGATTTTGAAGATAAATCAAAAGTTATGGATTTAGGGGAAAATAAGTTCATTTCTATGGACGAAGAAAATAACCCTGCAGTTCTTGAAGCAAATCCAAATATACGACAAGGGGCATTAGAAATGTCAAACGCAAACTCTATATTGAGTTTGATTAATTCAATGAATGCACAACGAGCTTATGAATCAATGAGTAACGTAATGCAAACAAATTCAACAACCTTACAAAAAGCTATTAGTAGCGTAGGGAAAGTAGCAGAGTAATTAACAACTTTGGGAGGATATAAATGTTAAGGTCATTATCTACAGCAGCAACAGGCATGATAGCACAACAGCTAAATCTAGATGTTATCGCTAACAACGTTGCGAACGTAAACACAGCAGGATTTAAAAAAGTTCGTGCTGAATTTCAAGAATTATTAAGTCAAACTATGAAAGCACCTGGTGCAATGACTGACCAAGGTACAACACAACCTGTTGGGGTAACTGTTGGTCTAGGTACAAAATCATCAGCGACACAAAAAATATTTACTGCAGGTACTTTGCAAGCAACTGGTGGTAAGTTCGATTTAGCTATTGAAGG